>NZ_MCYD01000119.1:0-1285 GCF_002876325.1 Vibrio sp. 10N.261.52.A1 | reverse complement strand
TTTCCTTGGCTCTGTACGTGAGAGTACACCACCAAGACCTGCTCGATTAGGAATGAGAGTCAGCAAGGCGTGTGCAAAACTACTAACGAATAAACACTCAGATCATACGGTTGAGATTATCGACCCACTGGATTACGACTTTGGTGACGTATTTAAGCCTGAGTTTTCTTACCATCGTTCCAAAGTACCTGCACATCTTGCGGAGTTAGCCGATAAGATTGCCAAAGCTGATGGCTACGTGATGGTAAGCCCGGAATATAACCATTCAATGAGCCCAGCACTGGCCAATATTCTTAACCATTTTGGTAGCTCGTTATTCTCATATAAACCGAGTGCGATTGTGACGTATTCTGCAGGGCAGTGGGGTGGGGCAAGAGCGTCGGTTTCGATGCGAACCTTCTTATCTGAACTCGGTTGTTTACCGGTTTCTGCGATGATTCATCTGCCTAAAGCACAAGAAGTCTTTGATGAAGAGGGTTGTGTTGCCCAAGAGTCAGAGCAAGCTCAATGGGATGAATACATGAACCGAACCTTCCATCAATTGATGTGGTGGGCACAAGGTGCAGCGTTACAGAGAGACAAAGTGGATCCTACAACGTTAGCCAAGGCCTTTACTAAAGACCCTTCTCAGCGAAATGCGCCGTAGCCGGTGTATAGGCAAATGTGAGCGCCATAAAAACGAAAAAAGCTTGGTCATCTCTGACCAAGCTTTTTAAATCTTTAACACTCTAGTTTCTGAGATTATAGAGACTCAGTGAACGTACGTGCGATAACGTCACGTTGTTGTTCTGTTGTTAGAGAGTTGAAACGTACAGCGTAACCCGATACACGGATAGTTAGCTGTGGGTAGTTCTCTGGGTGAGCAACTGCGTCTTCTAGTGTTTCACGCTTAAGAACGTTAACGTTTAGGTGTTGACCACCTTCGATACGTGGTGCTGCTTCGATAGCAACTTCACGGCTCTCGTATTCACCTAGGTCTGCAGCTGGGATAACTTGGTCAGCTTCGAAACCAGCAGTAGCTGCAACACAACGAGCTTCATTCTTTTCGCTGTCTAGTAGCCAGATTGAGTTTAGTAGGTCGTCGTTTGCTGCTTTAGTAATTTGAATACCTTGGATCATAACTATCTCCTAGTCCACTGAATGTGGTTTGATTATGGTGTTAACTTTCGATTTTTATTGAGCTGGGTAATATATACCTAATATTTGTGAGGTTAACATTGATTTAGGTCAAAAAACAACCAAAAACCATATTTTTACAAAGGTGATTATTTTGAGGTAAATCAAT
>NZ_MCYD01000118.1:0-340 GCF_002876325.1 Vibrio sp. 10N.261.52.A1 | reverse complement strand
ATATAGCATTTTTATGTTTAACTAAGTTCTTCATTGATTCTATATACGCAAGGAGCGAAAGATGGCCTTTAATCTTCGCAATCGTAACTTTCTAAAACTACTCGACTTTACTCCTAAAGAGATTCAGTTTTTACTCGACCTGTCAGCTGACCTTAAAAAAGCTAAGTATGCAGGTACTGAGCAGAAGAAGCTTACTGGTAAAAACATCGCTTTGATCTTTGAAAAGGCATCAACACGAACTCGATGTGCGTTTGAAGTCGCCGCTTTTGATCAAGGTGCTCAAGTGTCTTACTTGGGTCCTTCTGGCTCTCAGATCGGTCAAAAAGAATCAATGAAAGAT
>NZ_MCYD01000117.1:0-2252 GCF_002876325.1 Vibrio sp. 10N.261.52.A1 | reverse complement strand
ACCTTATACAGCGCAGCGTTGGCATTAGTTGCAGCCAAAACTAGGGCTGCAACTGTTGTTAGTTTAAATTTAGTACAAGTCATTATTACTTCTTAACTTTCCTGTTGTAGTGCCTCGAGCTCTTCCCAGCGCTCAAATGCAACTTCAAGCTCCTGCTCTGTTGCAGTTAGCTTATCTAAAACTGGCTGTGTCTGCTCTACAGATTTCGAAAAGAAGCTTGGATCGTTAACTTCTTCCTGCAGAGCTTCAATTTGTGTTTCCAATTCTTCTAAACGTTGTGGTAACGCTTCTAGCTCTCGCTGTAGCTTATACGATAACTTCTTAGGTTTAGCTTTAACTGGTGCAGTTTTGGGAGTTTCCTCAACTACTTTCGCTGGCTTTGATGGCTTTTCAACCTGTCGGTATTCAAGCGCCTGCTTTCTTTGTTGTTGAGCATCGTGGTAGCCACCAACAAATTCTTCAATCACGCCGTTGCCTTCGAAGATCCAACTTGTCATCACTGTATTATCAACAAACTGACGATCGTGGCTTACTAAAAGAAGCGTACCCTGATAGTTGGCAAGCAAATCTTCTAAAAGTTCCAAAGTTTCGATATCTAGATCGTTGGTTGGCTCATCGAGAATCAGCAAGTTGTTCGATTTAAGGAAAATACGAGCTAATAACAGGCGGTTTTTCTCACCACCAGACAGCGCTTTAACAGGAGTACGAGCGCGTTTAGGAGAGAATAAGAAATCTTGTAAGTAGCTAAGCGCATGACGCTCACGGCCACCTACTGTTACTTCTTGCTTACCATCCGCTAGGTTATCGATAACCGATTTCTCTGGGTCAAGGATTTCACGATATTGGTCAAAGTAAGCCACTTCAAGTTTCGTACCGCAATGCAAACGACCTGAATCAGGTTTTAGTTGATCAAGAAGCAACTTAAGAACCGTACTCTTACCACAACCATTCGGACCAATCAGAGCAATACGATCGCCACGCATGATGTTGAAGCTGAAGTCTTTAACGATCTGTTTGCCTTCGAAGCCAAAGTTAATGTTCTCAGCTTCAAATACAATCTTACCTGAACGCTGTGCATCATCGATTTGAATAACCGCTTTACCCTGCACTTCACGACGATTCAAACGCTCTTCACGCAGCTTCTTAAGCGCACGGACGCGACCTTCGTTACGAGTACGACGAGCTTTGATGCCCTGACGAATCCATACTTCTTCCTGAGCGAGCTTTTTATCAAATTCAGCGTTCTGCATCTCTTCAACACGAAGCGCTTCTTCTTTCTCAACTAGGTAATTTTCGTAGTCACCAGGGAAAGAGCTCAGCTTACCGCGATCAAGATCTACGATACGTGTTGCCATCGATTTAATGAATGCACGGTCGTGCGAAATAAAGATGATTGAGCCGCGGAAGTCTTTCAGGAAGCCTTCTAGCCATTCAATAGTAGCAACATCCAAGTGGTTAGTCGGTTCGTCTAGTAGAAGCACGTCAGGGTCACACACAAGCGCACGAGCAAGGGCTGCTTTACGTTGCCAACCACCAGAAAGGTCTGTCAGTTTAGTTTCGGCAGTCAGCTTTAGAGCGCCCAGAACATTGGTTACACGGTCTTCAAAACGCCATGCATTAGCGTGATCCAACTGCTCTTGTACACGAGTAAGACGGTTTAGATTCTTTTCACTAGGGTCGGTTGCGATCAGATCAAGAAGATCATGATAGATCTTTAGCTGCTCGCCAATCTCTGCAAGGCCACCAGCCACATAATCATAAACTGTGCCTTCTTCGTTACGCGGTGGATCTTGTTCCAAGCGAGACACAACCACATCTTGTGTGATTTGCATCTTCCCGTCGTCCATGATGATGCTGCCAGAGAGCACTTTCATCAACGTAGACTTACCGGCACCATTGCGCCCTACTAAACAAACACGCTCATTTTCTTGCAGTGCGAAGTCTGCACGGTCTAATAATGGGTGATCGCCAAACGCTAACTGCCCATTATGAATTGTAAGTAATGCCATTCTTCTTTAACCAATCATTAAGTTCTAACAAGCCAAATGGCCAGTTAAGCTCTGAGTGTTGAGAACCGTCAGAGCTTTCAAATTTGAGCACGGGAATAGTGACCCCGTAACGGGAAAAGAGCTCATCATCGAATGCAATATCAACAACATTGACATGATGACTAATGTTTAACTGTTCCGTGAGTTGGAATGCCATCTCACATAGATGGCACCCTTCTGTACTGTATAAAGTCAGCACTATAT
>NZ_MCYD01000116.1:0-535 GCF_002876325.1 Vibrio sp. 10N.261.52.A1 | reverse complement strand
CCCGGTTATTGTTATGCGCTTTCACTGCGTATTCGGAACTTACCACGACATAGTCTAGGTATTCGACGTTTTCCCCACCAGACATTGGCTCGCCAGCGAAGTTATTAATACGTGGGTCGAATGTCGACGCTGTATAGCCTGAATACTCGGGTTCAATCGCTTGAAGATTAGCAAACATCTCTTGGTAATCACTTGGGAACTTAAGCTTATTAACGTTGAAGTCACCGCTATAAATCACAGTTTCTGATGCAGGGATATCGAGCGATACGGCTAACTCGCGCATTTGTCTAAATTGACGTTGTCGGTAGTTGCGTGCCGTTGTGGTGTCGAACGATGCGGTGTGAGTACCAAATACGTGATATGCCTGTCCATTTTTGATGATCTCTGCGTAGTTCACGCCCTTGTCAGCAAAACAGTCAGTACCAGTGCAGTCGGGAAACACATATTGAGCTTCGTTAACAATAGGATAGCGGCTGACAATGATGACGCCGCCGTCATAGATGTTGATGCCATCTTTATCGAGCATCTTGGTTTG
>NZ_MCYD01000115.1:1568-3146 GCF_002876325.1 Vibrio sp. 10N.261.52.A1 | reverse complement strand
TCGTTTTGCGTTGTAATCAAATTTCTATTAAAGAGCTTTGATTGCAGCAGCGAAACGAGACTTATGACGTGCAGCTTTATTCTTATGAATAAGGCCTTTAGTCGCCATACGGTCAAGAAGTGGTGTAACTTCTACAAGAGCAGCAGTTGCAGCTTCTTTATCACCAGCTGCGATAGCTGCGATAGTCTTTTTCATGTAAGTGCGCATCATAGAACGACGGCTAGCGTTGTGCTGGCGACGTTTCTCAGCTTGGATAGCGCGCTTCTTAGCAGATTTACTGTTTGCCAAGGGTCTAACTCCCAAAAACTTAGTTCGGTGACAATTTAAGGGCGAGGACTATCCCTCATTAGCGCTTAATTGTCAAATGATTTGTGCAAAAACCAATCGTAGCCAAACAAACTTTGGTATGGAAAGGTCATCGCGGTTAAGATGGCGGGGATTCTAACAGCATTTTTAGACCAATGCTAATAAATATGCTTCTTAGGACAGGATAGTATTTATCCTCCCTTGAAAGTAATCAACCAGTGTCAGAGGTTTCTGTGAGTAAACGACTATTAAAGTCAGGCCTGATTGTCAGTGCAATGACTTTTGTTTCCCGTGTATTGGGGCTAGTACGTGATGTAGTAGTAGCAAATTTGATGGGAGCAGGAGCGAGTGCCGACGTATTTTTCTTCGCTAATAAAATCCCGAATTTCTTACGTCGACTGTTTGCAGAGGGTGCCTTTTCTCAAGCGTTTGTTCCAGTATTAACGGAATATCACGCGGCTGGTGATAAAGAGAAAACCCGAGATTTAATCGCTAAGGTGTCAGGTACGCTCGGGGTATTAGTGTCTATTGTTACCGTTATCGGTGTGCTGGGCTCTGGAGCAATTACCGCGCTGTTTGGTGCGGGTTGGTTTATCGACTGGCTAAATGATGGCCCAGCGGCGCCTAAGTTCGAACTCGCGAGCTTTATGCTCAAGATTACCTTCCCTTATTTATGGTTCATCACTTTTGTCGCGTTATCTGGTGCCATTCTCAATACACTGGGTAAGTTTGCGGTCTCCTCTTTTACCCCTGTGTTTTTGAATGTCATGATCATCGGTGCAGCGTGGTTTATCTCTCCGAACTTAGAACAGCCAGAAATCGGCTTGGCGATCGGTGTGTTTCTTGGTGGCTTAGTTCAGTTCCTTTTCCAGATGCCTTTCCTTATTAAAGCAGGTGTGTTGGTTAAGCCGAAGTGGGGCTGGAGAGATCCGGGCGTCGTTAAGATTCGCACATTAATGATTCCAGCTCTGTTTGGTGTGTCAGTTAGCCAAATCAACCTACTGTTTGATACCTTCATTGCAAGCTTCCTAGCGACAGGCTCTATTAGTTGGTTGTACTACTCAGATCGATTGCTTGAATTCCCACTGGGTCTATTTGGTATTGCGATTGCGACTGTGATTCTTCCTGCTTTGTCTCGTAAGCACGTTGATGCTCAAGGAGAAGGGTTTGCACACACCATGGACTGGGGCGTGCGTATGGTGCTACTGCTTGGCATTCCTGCGATGTTGGGCCTTATTGTTTTAGCGAAACCAATGCTAATGGTGCTATTCA
>NZ_MCYD01000115.1:0-853 GCF_002876325.1 Vibrio sp. 10N.261.52.A1 | reverse complement strand
TGCTAATGGTGCTATTCATGCGTGGTGAGTTCTCTCCACACGACGTGCAACAAGCATCAATGTCTTTAGTAGCGTACGCCTCTGGCTTGCTTAACTTCATGCTGATTAAAGTGTTAGCTCCGGGTTATTACTCTCGTCAAGACACTAAAACCCCAGTGAAGTACGGCATTATCGCGATGGTCACGAACATGGTATTTAACGCTATCTTTGCTTATTTCTATGGCTATATAGGTTTGGCAATTGCAACCGCTCTGTCAGCCTTTGTAAATATGGCCTTGTTATATCGCGGTTTACACCTTGCTGGTGTCTATAAGCTGACAAAGACCACTTTGCTGTTCTGCGCGAAGTTAATTGTCTCTGGCGGCGTGATGGTCGCGGCAATTCTGTGGCAGTTAGATAATATGCAACAATGGCTTGAATGGAGCTTTAGTGAGAGAGCGCTGATGCTAACAGGCTTGATTGGACTTGGTGGCTTTGTTTATATTGTTTCGGTACTGGTTTTAGGTATCCGAGTAAAACATTTAAAAGCAGCGACAGATTAATACTGATTAGTATATAATCCGTCGGTTTCACACAATGAATGATGCAAATAACAGGTTTTAGCTGATCATAATGGAACTGATCCGAGGTATACACAATATTAAAGCGCAGCATCACGGCTGTGTATTGACCATAGGTAACTTCGATGGTGTTCATCTAGGACATCAAGAGGTTCTTAGTCAGGTTTCTGAACAAGCGGCAGCATTAGGTTTACCTTCTGTTGTTATGACGTTTGAACCGCAGCCTATGGAGCTGTTTGCCCGAGATAAAGCGCCGGCACGTTTAACTCGCTTACGCGATAAGTACGTACAAC
>NZ_MCYD01000114.1:0-43789 GCF_002876325.1 Vibrio sp. 10N.261.52.A1 | reverse complement strand
GAACCTTATCCTTGGTAGTTAACTCGGACAATGAGTAAACTATAAAGATCACTTAGTGAGGTACCAAATGCAACAGTCTGACAATCAACGACATGAGTTTACTCCGCAAGATGTGGAAATAGTCTCAAAAGAGACGCTGTTTCGTGGTTTTTTCAAAATGGTTAAGTACACATTTAAGCATAAGCTGTTTGAGGGAGGCTGGAGCCAACCGATAGAACGTGAAATGTTTGAGCGTGGTCATGCTGCCGCTTTGCTACCTTATGATCCTGTGCGCGATGAAGTGGTGATCGTTGAACAGATCCGCGTTGGTGCTTTAGAGCATGAGAACCCTTGGCAATACGAAATTGTTGCTGGGATCATTGATACCGATGAGTCGCCTCAAGATGTGGCTCGTCGTGAAGCGATGGAAGAAGCCGGAGTCGAAGTCGGAACTGTGTTGCCCATTACTTCATATTACCCTTCATCAGGTGGTTGCTCAGAAAAGCTAGATGTTTTTGTTGGCTGTGTGGATGCCACCACGGCCAAAGGGGTGCACGGATTGGATTACGAAGGTGAGGATATTCGTGTACAAGTGATGAGCCGTGAAGCCGCTTATCAGTTAGTGAAAGACGGTGTGTTTGAAAATGGAGCCACAATCATTGCGCTGCAATGGCTACAATTGAACTACCAAGAATTACAGTCAGAGTGGGTGGCTTAACGTTATGCCAAATATAGCGGTCAAAAAACCGTATCATGTTGATCTTGCTGAATTGATGCGAGTCTATGAGACGAATTATGCCAAACTCAACGCTTTGTTACCGGTTGGGCATGAGGTTGGTGATGTCCGCTGTTACCAAGCCGTTAATATGGTGTATCAATTGACAGTGAATGAGGTCACAAAATACACCACATTAATAGATATATGTCAGAGTGACGCGATGCCAGTGTTTCCTTTGCCAAAAATGTCTGTCAGGCTATATCACGATGCTCGAGTTGCAGAAGTGTGCGCTAGTGGGGATTTTTCGCGAGTTAAAGCGAAATACGACTATCCCAACACTAAACTTCTGCAAAAGGATGAGAAATTTCAATTGAATAAATTTCTTGGGGAATGGTTAACGTTTTGTTTAAAAACTGGTATCAGCCGTAGCCCTATTGCCTTTTAATTGAGCTTATTTAAGAACACTTTTAACGTCTAAACAGTAACGTATCTGGATTTGTTATTTTGGAATTATCACATACTTCAAAATTTGATGAGAGCAGTATTAAGCTTGTGCAGCTAACGGATACGCATTTATTTGCGCCGAGCAATGGCAGCTTACTAAGCATCAACACTCAAGATAGCTTTCGTGCTGTAGTCGATGGCATTGTTAGTCAGGGCTTTGACTATCAAGCGATCTTAGCGACTGGTGATATTTCTCAAGATCACAGCGCAGAGTCATACCAGAAATTTGAATCAGGGATTCAACCCTTAGAAAAACCGTGTTACTGGCTACCTGGAAACCATGATTTTAAGCCTAATATGGGCAGTGTTTTACCATCACCACAGATTCAATGTGTCGAACATGTATTGCTGGGCGAGCGTTGGCAAATGATCATGTTGGACTCTCAAGTGGTTGGCGTACCTCACGGACGCCTGAGCGATCAACAACTTGATTTGCTTGAGCAAAAGCTGGCGGAATTCCCTGAGCGCAATACCTTGGTTTTGTTGCACCATCACCCTTTGCTAGTCGGCAGTGCATGGCTCGATCAACACAATTTGAAAGATGCAGATCAGTTCTGGGATGTGGTTCAACAGCATTCTAATGTCAAAGCGGTATTGTGTGGTCATGTCCATCAAGACATGAATCGAGAACATCATGGTGTACAAGTCATGGCAACTCCGTCGACTTGCGTTCAGTTCAAGCCAAATTCAGATGACTTCGCTGTAGATACCTTATCTCCTGGTTGGAGAGAGATTGAATTGCACCAAGACGGTACGGTGAGTACTCAAGTTCGTCGCTTGCCTAACGGGCAGTTCTTACCTGATTTTGAAGCCGCTGGCTATTAATGAAGATTGCTAATGATGTCTGAATCTATCGAGCAAACTGCGAAACCATCACTGCTTCTCTATATTCATGGCTTTAACAGTTCATCTCGCTCTCACAAAGCGACGGTGATGACTGAGTATTGCGCGGAGCATCGTGCGGATATTAAGGTACTAACCCCTCAACTGCCTAGCTTCCCGCATCAAGCCGCACTTTATCTGCAGCAGCTGGTGGAACAATATAAAGATCAGTACGAGATCGCGTTGGTTGGCAGCTCGTTAGGAGGCTATCTTTCAACTTGGCTCAACAGTCACTATGGCTTTAAAGCGGTTGTTGTAAACCCAGCAGTGAAACCATATGAGTTACTTGTCGACTACTTAGGTGAGCAAGTGAACCCATACACAAATGAACGATATGTCTTAGAGACTAAGCATATCGATGAGTTGAAGGCATTAGATGTTCCGGCTATCACAAAGCCAAGTGACTTCTGGTTACTTCAACAAACGGAAGATGAAGTTCTGGATTACCGACAAGCGGTAGAGAAGTATCAAGGTGCAACCCAAACAGTAGAAGAGGGTGGGGATCATAGCTTTGTTGATTTTGAACGCTACCCACAGCAAATCATCACCTTTCTAAACCTATAACCTGTTTTCTTCACTGAGTCGTTGTCTCTCTTTTTGCCTGTTATTTCATCTATCAATGGTGAAATATCATAGTTTGATGTCTTAGTTTTTGAACTAGCTTGACATCATTAGTCAGCTTCCAGACTATATTCCCCAATACTTCGCTCGTTCGCTCTGCTATGACGGTTCATAGTAATGATTCTGCTTTAGTGAAACTGGAGCCAGCGAACTGACGCAAACTTTTTGAGTAAACTCCGTATTATGACTGAACAATATAATGCAAAAGACCTCGAGGTACTTGAAGGTCTCGATCCTGTGCGACACCGCCCAGGTATGTATACCGAGACAGAAAGACCGAACCACCTTGCCCAAGAAGTCATTGATAACTCGGTCGATGAAGCACTAGCTGGACACGCTAAGAAAATCAAAGTTGTGCTTCATGCTGACCAATCATTAGAAGTTACCGATGATGGTCGTGGTATGCCTGTCGATATCCACCCTGAAAAAGGCATATCAGGTGTTGAGCTGATTTTAACCAAGCTCCACTCAGGTGGTAAGTTCTCGAACAACAACTACAAGTTTTCTGGTGGTTTGCACGGTGTAGGTATCTCGGTAGTAAACGCGCTATCTAAACGTGTTGAAGTTACGGTTCGCCGTGAAGGTCAAGTTCACGAGATCGCACTAGAAAACGGTAAAGCGGTTACTGAACTTACGGTTACTGGCACTTGTGGTCATCGCAACAGTGGTACATCAGTGCATTTCTGGCCTGATCCTAAATACTTCGATAGCTCTAAGTTTTCAACGCTTCGCCTGATCAACAATTTACGCGCGAAAGCGGTACTTTGCCCGGGGTTAGAAATTACCTTCAGCGACAAAGTGAACAACGAAGAACACAAATGGTTCTATGAAGATGGCCTAAAAGACTATCTTGCTGAAGGCGTAAAAGGTTATACCTTACTGCCTGAAGAACCTTATGTTGGCGAATTTGTTGCTGAAACGGAAATGGCGAACTGGGCGATCATCTGGCAGCCAGAAGGCGGCGACATGATCACCGAGAGTTACGTGAACTTGGTACCAACTAAACAAGGCGGTACGCACGTAAACGGTCTGCGCCAAGGTCTATTGGATGCAATGCGTGAGTTCTGTGAATTCCGCAATCTATTACCACGTGGCGTTAAGCTAACGGGTGATGACATTTTTGACCGCTGTTCATACGTGCTATCGGTGAAGATGCAAGATCCTCAGTTTGCAGGCCAAACAAAAGAGCGTTTATCTTCTCGTCAAACTGCTGCATTTGTTTCTGGCGTTGTAAAAGATGCCTTCAGCCTATGGTTGAATGAAAAGCCACAACTGGCAGAGCAGTTAGCGGAAGCTTGTATTGCCAACGCGCACCGTCGTATGCGTGCGAGTAAGAAAGTAGTACGTAAGAAAGTCGCGTCTGGCCCTGCACTGCCGGGTAAGCTAACGGACTGTTCGGTACAAGATTTGAATCGCACTGAAATCTTCTTCGTGGAAGGGGACTCGGCGGGTGGTTCTGCTAAGCAAGCTCGCGATCGTGAGTTCCAAGCGGTAATGCCACTACGCGGTAAGATCCTAAACACGTGGGAAGTGTCGGCTGACCAAGTGTTGGCGTCTCAAGAGGTACACGATATCTCAGTAGCTTTGGGTATTGACCCAGACAACGACGACTTATCAGGCCTGCGTTACGGTAAGATCTGTATCCTTGCCGATGCGGACTCGGATGGACTTCATATCGCGACACTACTATGCGCGCTATTCACTCGTCACTTCAGCGCTCTTGTTGAAGCGGGTCATATCTATGTAGCCATGCCGCCACTGTATCGTATCGACTGTGGTAAAGAGGTGTTCTACGCACTGGATGACGATGAAAAAGATGGCGTACTTGAGCGCTTGTCTAAGAAGAAATCCAAAATCAACGTACAACGATTCAAAGGTCTGGGTGAGATGAACCCACTTCAGCTACGTGAAACCACCATGGATCCAAATACTCGTCGCCTTGTTCAATTAACCATTGACGACAACGAAGCGACACTAGAGATGATGGACATGCTGCTAGGTAAAAAACGCGCTGATGATCGCCGTACATGGCTACAGACTAACGGTGATATGGCCGAGGTATAATGGATGTCTAACGAAATTACATTTGATGGCGTTGAACAATTGCCAATGCGCAAGTTCACCGAAGACGCCTACTTAAACTACTCAATGTACGTAATCATGGATCGTGCATTGCCTTATATTGGTGACGGTCTTAAGCCTGTACAGCGTCGTATTATTTATGCGATGTCTGAGCTTGGTCTATCTGCCGCTTCGAAATATAAAAAATCAGCACGTACCGTTGGTGACGTACTAGGTAAGTATCACCCACACGGTGATTCTGCATGTTACGAAGCCATGGTACTGATGGCACAGCCGTTCTCTTACCGCTACCCATTGGTAGATGGTCAAGGTAACTGGGGTGCTCCCGATGACCCGAAATCATTCGCAGCGATGCGTTATACCGAAGCGAAACTGTCTAAGTTTGCTGAGGTACTGCTTGGTGAATTAGGCCAAGGCACGGTTGAGTGGCAACCAAACTTTGATGGCACGATGAAAGAGCCACAAATGTTGCCCGCGCGTCTGCCTCATATTCTACTCAACGGTATTACTGGTATCGCGGTAGGTATGGCGACAGATATCCCACCACATAACGTGCGTGAGATTGCTGATGCGACGATTAAGCTAATCGATAGCCCGAAAGCTGAGCTATCAGACATCATGGAAAGCGTCCAAGGCCCTGATTATCCAACAGAAGCTGAGATTATTTCTCCGAAGTCGGATATCGAAAAGATCTACAAAACGGGTCGTGGCAGCATCAAGATGCGTGCGGTTTGGCACAAAGAAGGCTCTGATATTGTTATCACAGCTCTGCCTCACCAAGTATCGGGCGCTAAGCTACTTGAGCAAATCGCTAACCAGATGCGCGCTAAGAAGCTGCCAATGGTTGATGACTTGCGCGATGAATCCGATCACGAGAACCCAACTCGTATCGTAGTGGTGCCTCGTTCGAATCGTATCGATTGTGATCAACTGATGAGTCACCTGTTTGCTTCGACAGATCTTGAGAAGAACTTCCGTGTTAACTTGAACATGATTGGCTTAGACAATCGCCCTCAAGTTAAAGGCCTAGTTCAAATTCTGAAAGAGTGGATTGAGTTCCGTCGCACAACGGTTCGCCGTCGTCTGCAACACCGTTTAGATAAAGTACTAGCTCGCCTACACATCTTGGAAGGTTTGCTGGTTGCTTACCTCAACCTTGATGAAGTAATTGAGATCATCCGAACTGAGGATGACCCTAAAGCGGTTCTAATGGAGCGCTTTGGTATTACGGAAATTCAAGCTGACGCTATCCTTGATACTAAACTTCGTCACCTTGCTAAGCTGGAAGAGATGAAAATCCGCGGCGAGCAAGATGAACTAGAGAAAGAGCGTGAGAAGCTAGAGAAGCTACTGGGCTCTGAGCGTCGTCTAAACACACTTATCAAGAAGGAAATTCAAGCTGACGCCGATAAATACGGTGATGACCGTCGTTCTCCATTAGTTGAACGTGCTGAAGCAAAAGCGATGACTGAGCGTGATTTGGTACCTAGCGAACCAATTACTGTTGTGCTGTCTGAGAAAGGTTGGATTCGTCATGCGAAAGGGCATGAGGTTGACGCTGAAGGCTTGAACTACAAATCGGGTGATAAATTCCTAGCGAGCGCTAAGGGTAAGAGTAATCAACAAGCGGTGTTCCTTGGTAGTGATGGCCGAAGTTACTCCCTTGAGTCTCATTCATTACCATCTGCGCGAAGTCAAGGTGAGCCGATTACCGGTCGCTTGAACATAAGCGCAGGCACCTCTATTCGCCAAGTGGTGATGGGAGAAGATGAACAGCTATGGTTAGTTGGCTCTGATGCTGGTTACGGCTTTGTTTGTAAGGGTAGCGATCTGCTGTCTAAGAACAAGAGCGGTAAAGCTCTGGTTAACCTGCCACAATCTTCAGAAGTGATGGCGCCTAGTCCTATTGCTGATTTGGAAAGTAACCAGATTCTAGCGATTACCAACCAAGGCCGCATGTTGTTGTTCCCAATAAAAGACCTACCTCAATTGAGCAAAGGTAAGGGCAACAAAATCATCAACATTCCTTCTGCGAAGGCTAAAGAGCGTGAAGAGTTTGTATCGCACCTGATGGCTATTCCTGAGAATGCAACGCTGACCATCTACGCGGGTAAACGTAAGCTTGGCTTAAAACCGGCTGACCTTGAAAACTTCCGTGGTGAACGTGGTCGTCGTGGCGGTCTACTGCCAAGAGGCCTACAGCGTGTGACTCGCATTGATATCGAAGAGCCAAGTGAATCGTAAAGACATTTGATGCTATCTTCGGATAAAAGAAAACCCAGCCTGTGAGCTGGGTTTTTTGTATTTGTCTGTCAGTTGTTTTGAATCGCTTACTTTTAGCGTTTGCTCTACAGGCGAGTATCTTCAGCAATCGTCACTTTGAGAGTCTTGTTTTCACCTTGGCGCAAGATGCCGACATCGATCACTGTACCTGGACGTAGATCGGTAACGATATCCATCACGCTCTGGCGACCATTTACCTGATTATTGTTGATGCTGACAATAATATCTTGAGCTTCAAAACCTGCATCCGCAGCCGGACCATTTGGATCGATACCCAACACAACAATCCCACCGATATTCTTAGTACCCAACATGCGAGAAGTGACTGAGTTGATGTCTTGCCCGTCGATGCCGATATAACCACGGATCACACGACCATCAGCGATGATCTTTTCCATGATTTTATTGGCAAGTGGGTAGGGGATAGCAAATGAAATACCGTAGGTTTCCATGTCGGTCGCTTGTTGGAAAGAGGCGGTATTGATGCCGACTAACTCACCCTGAGAGTTAACCAGAGCTCCACCAGAGTTGCCTTCATTGATCGCCGCATCAGTCTGAATAAAGGCTTGATGACCGTCAGCGCTGATCGAAGAGCGGCCAGTCGCGGAGATGATACCAAAGGTGGTGGTTTGACCTAGGTTATATGGGTTACCGATAGCCAGTACTACATCACCGACGTTGGCTTTGTAATTAGGGTTGAGTGGGATCACCGGTAGGTTATCACCGCTGACTCTCAGTATCGCGATATCGGTGCGCTTGTCTGAACCAACAAGTTGCGCTGCTGCTACTCGACCATCTTGAAGTGCGACAACAATTTGGTCAGCTTGAGCAACTACGTGGAAGTTGGTAATGATATAGCCTTTTTCGCTGACAATAACCCCCGAACCCAAACCTTGAGTCAGTAGTTTGTTACGATCACTTTCTGCGTATTTACGGCTGTAAATATTCACTACAGCAGGCGCAGCGCGGCGTACCGCTTGATTAAATGAAATCTGAAGAGAGCCAATATTATCGACTTTAGGGCTAGTCACATCTGCAACAATGGCTGGCCTTAGGCTAGGAAAGGCTAGAAGAATCAGCGCCGCTGAAACGAGTCCAAGGGAAATAGAACGAAATAGAAAGGACAGCATGTTTCCCTCTTCGACAGGTAAGGTGTTGAGCCTCCACGCATGGGTGACTAGTTTGAATTACTTGTGAAGCATAGCATTTTGATTCATCTAAATAAAAGGGAGACTGAGTAAGTTTAAAGTAAACTTACAAAGTCTCCCTGTGTTTGTGTCAGCGAAGTAGCTATCGAATTACGAGGTAGATGGTTCTATCGCCTCGCTGGATATTGAGTGCTAATACGCCTGGTTGTTTTTCAACAATCGCTCTAAATTCAGCGAGGTTCTTAACCGGCTGACGGTTTACTCCAATGATGATGTCATCTTTCAGAAGTTGATAAGCTTCCGCTGGTGAACCTTGAGCAACGCTGGATACTTTCACGCCTGTTGCAGGGTCATTGCTAGTGGTGTTGGTAAGCTCGGCGCCAGTTAGCCCTTCGTGAAGCTTCTCGGCTTTGGTTTTGCTATTGGTTGACTCACCCAGCGTTACATCGAAGGTTTTATTCTTACCATCGCGAACGACACCTAACTCGATCTCTTTGCCTGCACCGAGCGTTGCGACTTTTGCTCTTAACTCGCTGAAGGTATCGATGCGCTTACCATTAATAGAGACGATAATGTCACCCGCTTTTAATCCAGCGTCATCAGCGGCACTGTCTGGCACAACTTGGCTAACGAAGGCGCCTTTACTGGACTCGTAACCTAATGCCTCTGCAAGCTCTGAGGTGATCTCACCACCTTGAACGCCAAGCATGCCGCGTTTAACTTCACCGAAATCGATAATCTGTTCTGTTAGGTTTTTCATCATGTTGGATGGAATTGCAAAGCCGATACCGACATTACCTCCGTTAGGGCCAAGAATGGCTGTGTTGATACCAATCAGCTCGCCATTTAGGTTCACTAGCGCACCACCTGAGTTACCGCTGTTGATTGCGGCATCGGTTTGAATGAAGTTTTCGAAGTTTTCGAGGTTGAGGCCGCTTCGGCCAAGTGCAGAAACGATACCTGATGTCACGGTTTGGCCAAGTCCAAATGGGTTACCAATCGCCACAGTGAAATCACCGACTCTCAACTTATCGGAGTCTGCGAGTTTTATCTGAGTCAGGTTCTTGGCTTTTTCTAATTTTAAGAGGGCAATATCAGACATCTGGTCACCGCCGATAAGCTCAGCATCGTATTCTCGACCGTCATGAAGTCTTACTTTGATATCGTCAGCACCATCAATTACATGGTAGTTGGTGACGATATGGCCTTTCTTGGCGTCAATGATCACGCCAGAGCCTAACCCGCGAAATGGACGCTCACGAGTTTGTTCCGGGCCAAAAAAGAATTGGAATTGTTCAGGGATTTGCTGACGTTGTACCTGTTTGCCTTCAACGGCAATACTAACCACAGCGGGGGTCACTTGTTCAAGCATAGGTGCAAGGCTTGGTAATTGTTCATTACCTACACTTAATGGTAGTGCGGCGGTTGCTTGAATCGGGGTGATGATTGAACTTAAGCTTAAGGTCAGTACTGATAAAGCAAGCAAAGGTTTTTTCATCATAAACTCCTCTCTAGTTAAGGTCTTACCCCTCTCATTACGTGTGATACGTATGAGAAGTTTCAAATGACCTGAGTGAAAGTTATGACTCAAAAACCTTTGTAAAGTTCACCTAAGTGTTAAATGTTTATGATGCTTTTGCTGTGACTACATCTGGAGCATCAATGATTTCTTTCTTGTGTTCAGTAAACAAACCGGTTGCACCATTGGCGTAATCTTTAGGTTGCTCTTCCAGTGCTGCTTCTTTGGTTGCCGATTTTTCTTGTGGCTTTTCTGAATGGGCAGCCGCTGTCTTCACAAACGGGTTGTCTTGCTCTGGCAAATTAGGGATTAGCTCTGAGCTGGTTTTTTCCATGTGTTGGTACAGTTTTGTGTAGTCCTTACCTAAGGTGTCCAACATCTCTGCTGATTTCGCAAAGTGATCAGCCAGCTCTTGTCGCTGCTGCTCAAGGGCAAACTTTGCGCTATCCAATTCTTTCTGTACGTTCTTTTGCTTCTTGTATTCAGGTGTCATGAGACGAGAAATAGCGACCCCTAAAATAACTCCGACTAGTAAACCGGCAATGGCATACATCCAAGGCATAACAGCTCCTTATTATTGTTTTTTAACATGTTTGTTACTGCTTAGTTACACGTGCTACGGCTCCATGGTACTATGAGAAAGCCGCAGTATAAAGAGAAATGCATGTGCGCTACTTAGCAGTTTAATGCTGCATTATTCACCGCTTAATGTCACGTCTCTTACTGTTTGAACTTAATTTTATTCGCTGTCTGATATCGCTTTCATTGTGGAAATGTCGTCATGAATCCCGTCCAAAAATACGAACAAGATATAAAAGAGCATGGATTTCAAAGAGATCCAGCGCAAGAGCAAGCCGTAAAATCTTTAGATGAACTCTTTCATCAGTTCCAAGATTACGTAAATACTCCCATTCCTCAATTGACTCGATTCCAGAAATTGCTCGGTAAGAAGCCAGAGCTACCGACACCACCGAAAGGTCTCTACTTTTGGGGTGGCGTAGGGCGCGGTAAAACTTACCTTATGGATACGTTCTACGATGCCTTACCGACCACTAAAAAAATGCGAGTTCACTTTCACCGCTTTATGTATCGAGTACATGATGAATTGAAGGCGTTGGGCAATGTGAGTGATCCTCTGCCTTTGGTTGCTGATAAATTGAAGCAAGAGGCCGATATTATCTGTTTCGATGAGTTTTTCGTTTCTGATATCACCGATGCGATGATCTTAGGTACCTTATTCCAAGAGTTGTTCGCACGAAAGGTTATCTTGGTTGCAACCTCGAACATTCCGCCGGCTGACCTGTATCGTAATGGTCTGCAGCGTGCGCGTTTCTTACCCGCGATTAAGCTGATTCAAGACAACTGCCATATTCTCAATGTTGATAGCGGCATTGATTATCGTCTACGTACCCTAGAGCAGGCTGAGATATACCACTATCCACTCGATAGCCAAGCGAACATCAATCTTGAAAAGTACTACAACCAGCTGGTTGGGGAAGATAAAGAGAGACTCAAGCAAATTGAAGTGAATCATCGTCAGTTAGACGTTATTGAAGCAAGCGATGGTGTGTTGCATGGTACTTTTGCTCAGCTTTGTCAGTCGGCTCGAAGCCAGAATGATTATATTGAACTGTCGCGCGTTTACCACACGGTTCTCTTGGCTGATGTACTACAAATGGGCGCGACTTCCGATGACGCAGCAAGACGTTTTATCGCACTCGTGGACGAGTTCTATGAGCGCAATGTAAAGCTGATTATTTCTGCGGAAGTAGAGCTTGAAAATTTATATACCCATGGCCAGCTAGAGTTCGAATTTAAACGTTGTCAGTCGCGTTTAATTGAAATGCAGAGCCATGAATATTTAGCAAAAGAGCACTTGAGTTAGCTAGGATTATCTCGATTGAGAAGTAGAAATAAAAAAATCGTGATTTTGTTCAAAAAGAGGTGATTTTTTCTTCGCTCTTCTCTATAATCCTGCGACCTACCGTTACTGCGGGCCTCTAACGATGAGTTAAATCACGTTATGCCAAGAGTTTTCCAACACTCGAAGGGGTGATGAATGGTGACTCTTAGACAGTGGGAATACGCGAGTATTCCTTAAGTGTAAATTTTTTAAATAGGTAATTATTAGCATGAAAACTTTCGTTGCTAAACCAGAAACTGTAAAACGCGACTGGTATGTTGTAGACGCTGAAGGTAAAACTCTTGGTCGTCTAGCAAGTGAAATCGCTTCTCGCCTTCGTGGTAAGCACAAAGCAGAATACACTCCTCACGTAGACACTGGTGATTACATCATCGTTGTTAACGCTGAGAAAGTTGCTGTAACTGGTAACAAAGCTAAGGGTAAGGTTTACTACCGTCACTCTGAGTTCCCAGGTGGTCTTAAGTCTATCACTTTCGAAAAGCTGATCGACAAGAAACCAGAAATGGTTCTAGAACTAGCTGTTAAAGGTATGCTTCCACGTGGTCCTCTAGGCCGCGCTATGTACCGTAAGCTAAAAGTATACGCTGGTGCTGAGCACAACCATGTTGCTCAACAACCACAAGTACTAGACATCTAATTGGGGATTATGAAAATGGCAGAGAATCAATACTACGGCACTGGTCGTCGCAAAAGCTCAGCAGCTCGTGTTTTCATCAAACCAGGTTCTGGTGAGATCGTAATCAACAAGCGTAGCCTTGATGTTTACTTCGGTCGTCCAACTTCTCGTATGGTTGTTAAGCAACCTCTTGAGCTAGTTGAACTAACTGAGAAACTTGACCTTTACATCACTGTTTCTGGTGGTGGTATTTCTGGTCAAGCTGGCGCAATCCGCCACGGTATCACTCGCGCTCTTATGGAGTACGATGAAACTCTACGTCCTGCTCTACGTGCAGCTGGCTACGTTACTCGTGACGCTCGTTGCGTTGAACGTAAGAAAGTTGGTCTACGTAAAGCACGTCGTAAACCTCAATTCTCTAAGCGTTAATTTTTCTTTACGAAAAAGTACACGCTCCCAGTTTTATTACTGGAATTGTGGTTCAAAGCTCGGCTATATGCCGGGCTTTTTGTTTTTCTCCCCCCTGCTAAATGCTTTTCCCCTCTCGTTTTATTTCCAAATTCTTGTATTTTGAAAGCTTTTGTAACTCAATGTGCGCTTTGCCTCATGATTGTTACAAAAAGGTAGCTTTATCTTGTCAAAAAGTAGGGTTTTATTTATCATTTGCCGTCAATAAATAGAACTAAATACATATTTTGTTAGCCATGCTCTTTAATCGGAATAATTTCAATCCACAAGGAGCAAATGGGAGAATGTTTGGATGAGCAACGCGCCTTTAAATAACGGTCGCAGGCGTTTCTTAACCGCAACAACAGCCGTTGTTGGTGGTTTGGGAGCTGCTGCTGTAGCCGTGCCTTTTATTAAATCATGGAATCCGAGTGCCAAGGCGAAAGCTGCGGGTGCACCGGTGGAAGTGGAAGTCAGCAAGTTAGAACCGGGACAAATGGTTCGTGTCGAGTGGCAAGGTAAACCTGTATGGGTTGTACGTCGTGCTGAGTCGGTACTAGAAAACCTAAAATCTATCGGTGGTCAACTTCGTGATCCTCAATCTGAAGCTGAACAACAGCCAGAATACGCACAGAACGAATTCCGTTCAATTAAGCCGGAATTCTTCGTTGCTGTTGGTTTCTGTACGCACTTAGGTTGTTCTCCGACTTACCTACCTGATTCTTTCGCAGAACAAGTACAAGGTGTTAAGTCTGGTTTCTTCTGTCCGTGTCATGGTTCGAAATTTGATATGGCTGGTCGAGTATTCCAAGGCGTACCTGCACCATTGAACCTTGTTGTGCCAAAGCATATGTATTTAAGCGACACCAAGATCCTGATCGGTATTGACGAGGGAGATGCATAATGCAAGGACTACTAGACTGGGTTGAAAAACGTATACCCGCGATGAATGCTTACAAAAAGCACTTATCTGAATACCCAATGCCTAAGAACTTTAACTTTTGGTACCTTTTCGGTTCTTTGGCAATGTTGGTATTGGTTAACCAAATCCTTACGGGTATTTGGCTAACAATGAACTACGTACCGTCTGGTGAGGGTGCGTTTGCTTCTGTTGAATACATCATGCGTGATGTAGAATACGGTTGGCTACTACGTTACATGCACTCGACAGGTGCTTCGGCATTCTTCGTTGTCATCTACCTGCACATGTTCCGTGGTCTAATCTACGGTTCTTACCAAAAACCTCGTGAGCTACTTTGGATCTTCGGTATGTTGATCTTCTTAGTGCTTATGGCTGAGGCTTTCATGGGTTACCTACTACCATGGGGTCAAATGTCTTACTGGGGTGCTCAGGTAATCATTTCTCTGTTTGGTGCGATTCCTGTTATCGGTGATGACCTAACGCTTTGGATCCGTGGTGATTACATCATCTCTGGTGCAACGTTGAACCGTTTCTTCGCACTGCACGTTATCGCGCTACCAATCGTACTTCTGCTGCTTATCGTGCTTCACGTACTAGCGCTGCACGAAGTGGGTTCGAACAACCCAGACGGTATCGAGACTAAGCTTCCTAAAGGCACAATGGGCGACGACTACAAAACTCAGTTCCCATTCCATAAAGATTACACTAAGAAATACGACATCATTGACTCTATTCCTTTCCACCCATACGGGACAGTGAAAGATATGGTTGGTGTTGCTGGTTTCCTATTCTTCTTCTGTTATGTGCTGTTCTTTAACCCAGAGATGGGTGGTTTCTTCCTTGAGCCGCCAAACTTTGAAGCTGCGAACCCGCTGAAGACACCTGAGCACATTGCTCCTGTATGGTACTTCACGCCGTTCTACGCAATCCTACGTGCGGTTCCTGATAAGCTGCTAGGTGTTGTAGCAATGGGGGCATCGATTGTTGTGCTATTCCTACTGCCATGGTTCGACCGTTGTAAAGTGCGTTCTTACCGTTACCGTAGCAAACTGCATTTGATTAACATCATCCAATTCACAATAAGCTTTATTGCGCTTGGTGTACTTGGTGCGCTTCCAGCAACACCAACATACACGTTACTAGCTCAAATCTTTAGCTTAGGTTACTTCATGTTCTTCGTTCTGCTGTGGTTCTACAGTAAAAATGAAGCGACGAAACCATTACCAGAAAGGGTGACATTCAAATGAAAAAGTGGATTGTAATTTTATTTGCTATGTTGCCGTCACTGGCGATGGCAGCGGGTGCAAACGTACCATTAGACAAAGCGAACAATGACTTAACGGACAAAGCTTCATTGCAAAATGGCGCTAAGATGTTCATGAACTACTGTTTTGCTTGTCACTCAACGCAATACCAACGCTATGAGCGTGTTGCGAATGACTTAGAGATCCCAGTTGATCTAATGAAGGAAAACCTGATTTTCGACCCTGAAGCGAAAATTGGTGACCTAATGGTTAATGCGATGCCTTCTGAGCAAGCGGCAAGCTGGTTTGGTGCTCCGCCACCGGACCTAACTTTGGTTGCTCGTGTTCGTGGTGCTGACTGGCTATACACGTACCTTCGCACTTTCTACGAAGACCCGTCTCGTCCATTTGGCGTGAACAACATTGTTTTCCCAAGTGTTGGTATGCCACACGTTCTTGAAGAGCTGCAAGGTATCCCTACACCAATCTACGATACTCACATTGTAGATGGCGAAGAAGTAACAGTGGTTGTTGGTACTGAGACTGATGGCTCTGGTGAACTAAGTGCTGGTGAATACGATGAAGCGGTTCGCGACCTAGTTAACTTCCTAGTTTACTCGGGCGACCCTGTTCAACTTGAGCGTCATGCTCTAGGTTGGTGGGTAATGGCTTTCTTAGTAATCTTCACTATCATTGTGATTCTGCTGAAGAAAGAGTATTGGCGTGATGTGCACTAATTGTGCTATAATACCGTGCTAATTCCCAAATTATGTTAATGTTCAATGGAGGCTTTAGGCCTCCATTGTTTTTATTTAAAGTGTACTGGAGGGCTCCATGGCTGTAGCTGCCAATAAACGTTCTGTAATGACTCTTTTCTCAAGTGCTTCTGATATGTATAGCCATCAGGTGCGCATCGTTCTTGCTGAAAAAGGCGTAAGTGTTGAAGTTGAGTTGGTTGATGAAAAAAATCTTCCAGCAGAGCTTGTTGAACTGAACCCGTACAAATCAGTACCAACTCTTGTTGATCGTGAGCTTGCTCTTTACGACTCTAAGATCATCATGGAATACCTAGATGAGCGTTTTCCTCATCCACCATTGATGCCTGTATACCCGGTTGCTCGTGGTAATAGCCGTCTAATGATGTACCGTATTGAGCGCAACTGGTACTCAGTTGCAGAGAAGATCGTTAAAGGCAACGCTGAAGAATCTGAAGCGGCACGTACTAAACTACGTAACGATCTACTGACTCTAGCTCCTATCTTCGCAGAGTACGAGTACTTCATGAGCGAAGAATTCAGCCTAATCGATTGCTACCTTGCTCCGCTACTATGGCGTTTACCTGAGCTTGGTATCGAGCTAATTGGCCCGGGTTCTAAAGAACTTAAAGTTTACATGAACCGCGTATTTGAACGTGATTCATTCCTAGCTTCTTTAACGGAAGCTGAGCGCGAGATGCGACTAGTTCGCTAAGCGTTATGGATATCTCAAATATGACACCACGCCGACCATACATGCTTCGTGCATTCTATGATTGGCTGGTTGATAACGAATTGACTCCACACCTTGTAGTTGAAGCAACACTACCAGGCGTGCGAGTTCCAGAAGAGTTTGTTCAAGACGGTCAGATCATTCTGAACATCGCACCTCGTGCAGTTGGACAACTTGAGCTGGGTAACGAAGCTGTGACGTTTAGCGCTCGTTTTAGTGGTCGTCCTCACTCTGTGATCGTTCCACTTTATGCTGTACAAGCGATTTACGCTCGTGAGAATGGTGCAGGTACCATGTTTGAACCTGAAGAGGCTTACATGGAATCGTTCGAAGAAGGGATCGAAGAAAGTCCTTTCGAAGAGCCAGAAAAAGGCCCATCTTTGAGTGTTGCAACGGCGGAACCAGAAGCTGAAGAGCCAGACTCAGATCCTGAGCCACCTCGCCCGGCGAAAGGTCGTCCAAGCCTTCGTGTTATCAAATAACGTTAGTTATAAGTAACGACTCAATAAAAAGCAGCGACTCATCGCTGCTTTTTTCTTTTCTGTTACCTGCTGATTTCTTTGCAGTTTTAGCTTAATCGCTAGTTAACGGCAGTCTCTTCTTCACCATATTCAAATGCTCGGATTACCTGCTTCACACCGGAAATGTTGCGTGCAACTTCCGTCGCGATATCTGCGTGTTCACGAGATACTAAGCCCAGTAAGAATACTTCTGAATCTTCAGTGATGACTTTCACCTTAATGCCGTTCAGCTCAGAGTTAGCCAGCAGAGCCGATTTCACTTTCGTGGTAATCCAGCTGTCTTTGCTGATAGCGCTAACAGAGAGAGGCTCTTTCACGCGAATCTGATTGTGAATCGTGTCGACGCCAGGTACATCTTTCGCTTGGCTCTCAAAAGAGCGGCGTTCAGCATCTGTTGTTGCTTGGCCCATTAATACCACCGAGCCGCGGTAAGAGCTTGCCGTGACACGAACGCTACCACGGTATGGCTGTTTGTTAGTGATGGCTGCGACTTCAAATTCGATATTGTTGTCGTTCCAAATCTCTTTAGTGGTTCGCGTGTCAGTGACAATGTTTGCAGTGGTTGCTGCACCAGCAATGAAAATGCCAGCACAACCAGACAAAGATAGTGTAAGTAGCGAAACACTAATCAGCTTCAATAGCGTCTTAGAGGTAAATGATTTCATTGTGATGCTCCGTATATCACTCTTCGTGAGCAGGGAAGAGTACTTGATCGATTAGGTCACATAGGCAGTGTAGTGTCACCATGTGCACTTCATGAATGCGCGCTGTGCGGTGTGACGGGATACGAATTTCTACATCGTGCTCACCAAGCAAACCTGCCATTTCACCACCATCTTTACCGGTAAAGGCGATGATAGTCATGTCACGAGTTACCGCTGCTTCCATCGCTTTAATGATGTTCTTGCTGTTACCGCTAGTCGAGATAGCCAGTAAAATATCACCCGTTTGACCAAACGCACGCACCTGTTTAGAGAAGATCTCTTCGTAGTGGTAGTCGTTTGCAACCGCAGTAAGCGTGGTGTTATCAGCGGTAAGGGCCATTGCTGGTAGGCTAGGGCGCTCGGTTTCAAAACGGTTAAGCAGGCATGATACAAATTGCTGAGCGTTTGATGCGGATCCACCATTACCACAACATAGGATTTTGTTTCCGTTGAGCAAGGTAGCAACCATAGCTTGAGCGGCGTGCGTGATTGCATCTGGTAGTGCTTCTGCAGCCGCAATTTGGATTTGAATACTTTCTGTAAAACTTTCTTTAATGCTGTCTAGCATGTTTATCCTTGGGTAATCGCGTTTTGAATCCAGTTGATATGATCATCTGGCCCTTCAATGGCAATGATATCAAACCTGAAATCTGTGGAATGTACCGACAAGCCCTGCTGCATCAGCCACACTTGGGCTGTTTTGAGTAGCCTTTGTGACTTCTTCGCTGTCACCATCTCAGCGGCATGTCCGTAGCGAGTTTGCTTACGGTATTTTACCTCGGCAAACACAATCGTATTGTTATGGCGCATTATAAGATCAATCTCGCCACATTTTGCTATGAAGTTTTGTTGAATTAACGATAAACCGTGGCGGGTCAAATAGGCCTTTGCCACGGCCTCGTATTGATCACCCACTTGTTTATGGGTGACCTTTGCTTTGGACAAGAACGTTCGGCTAAAAAGCCCCATGCTCTGCCCAGCTGATTTCACGTTGTACAACACAGTTGTTGTCGATGGTTAACACACCAGTTTCACCCGGAATACTGTAACCCTGTACGGCTTTCATCTGTGGTAGCGCATCCATTAGGTAGTATGCATCCATACCTAGCGCTTGTAGACGTTTCTGGCCGTTTGAATGTGCTGGCCATAGTTCGTTAAGCTCTTTGTTCAGCTCACCTTTGTTTTCAACTAGCAGTGGGATATCGCTGTAGAATACACCTGTTAGGTCCTCATACTGCTTGTCGCCGCTATTACTGCGTGAGTTAGAGAACAGAGCAGGCTGGCTAGCATCTGGGTTGATCGCAACTTCAATGAAAGGCTTGATCAGCGTTAGCTCGGAGTTCTTCGCCACGATGTAGACAGAATCGATATCACGACGACTACGTGGCTCGGTTTCTAGGTCTAGGTCAAGTAGGTTATCCATTTGCGCGATGCGTTGTTGGCTCTCTTGTAGACCGAATACTTGATTCACGTTGCGTTGAAGTTGGCGTTTGTCCGAGAAGAAGCTGATTGCCACATCGTTATTGCTGTATTTCTTCCACTCTTCTTTAAACGCTTGCTCAACACGATCGCCAAGGCGTCCCTTCGGAGCCAGAATCAGTGGGTATTTGTAGCCTTGAGCAAACAGGTGTTTCGCTGCTTGGGCAACCTCTTGCTCAGGAGATAGAGCGAGGTAACAAATATTGGTGTCAGGTTCTAGCTGAGTCGGAATATTCAGAGCTAAAGCTGGAATCGAGTTCTCGTGATTTTTCTGCGCTTGCTGAAGCTTAGTGATGTTGCTCTTAATCAGTGGGCCAACGATGAAATCAACATTGTTCTCTTCAAGTGTCGCTTTAATTTCAGCGGCACTTTGAACATTGGTGTCCATAACCGTCAGCGTTGCATCTTCTTCGCGCTCTTTGTCATTCATCATCGCAAAGATGAAACCATCACGTACCAGTTGTGCTTGCTTACCATATTTACCCGTTAGCGGCAGTAGCAATGCAGTGCTGGTTGGCTTGCTGATCTCTAAGGCTAAGATGTCAGTGATCGCTTGCGGTGTATAAGTAGCAGCAGGGTGCTGAGGATTCTCGGCTAACCAATCAGACAGGGTTTCCTGTAGGTTTGGCAGGTTCGAGTTGAGTGTCTTCATATAAATAGCGAGCTGTAACCAACCAGCTAAAACGTCTTCCGTCGGTGACGTTTTCAGTTCCAGAATCTCATATTGAGAGTAGCTATTTAGATTTTGCCAAATTCGATCTGCAGCTTGTTGTTGGATCTCGTCGTTATCTTTCGCGTACTCAGAATAAAGAACAAGTTCACGACTCGCTTCGAAATACTCGCTTCGCATCTCTGAAATATTCGCACGCAGCTCGTGGTAATCTTTCCACTGCTCGTTTGGCAGTTTCCACCAAGGCTGGAAGTTCAGTTGGCTGTACGCTTGATCCGGCTGTGAGTTATTCACTAACAGTTGAGCTCGAGCGAGTTGCCATTCTGCTTGCTGAACTTCAGTGAGCTCTTGTTTTGCTAAGCGTTTGATAAGCAGTGTCGCTTGGTCGGTTTTACCAGCTTGCACAGAAGCTTTAAGCGCCATGATCAACCAGTCGTTTTGTAGGCTTCCTTTGCTACTGTCCGCTTGCATCATGTAACTTTCAGTGGATTGCACTGGATCTAGTGTAATATCTACGCTTGTTGGTGCTTGCGGACCTGAAGAACAAGCCGCCAATGTAATTGCTAATGCAATTGGAGTTAGTAAGCGTGGTACACTGAGTCTCTTATGGTTCATCGTTGCCATGAGTTCTTTAAATTCCGTATAAATTTGTATCTATATTAATCGTTGAAGTGATGGTAAACAAATGACAGATAACAAAACCTTGCTCACAGAGAGCCCAACTCTCTACATTGTGCCAACCCCAATCGGAAATTTGGGAGATATCACTCAAAGAGCAATTGAAATCTTATCAAGTGTCGATGTTATTGCAGCCGAAGACACACGCCACACGGGTAAGCTGCTTGCTCACTTCAATATATCAACCAGAACGTTCGCTTTACATGATCATAATGAACAAACTAAAGCTCAAGTTCTAGTCGAAAAGTTATTAGAAGGTCAGTCTATCGCATTAGTCTCTGATGCGGGTACACCTTTAATCAGTGACCCAGGTTACCATCTTGTATCACAATGTCGTCAAGCGGGTGTGAGAGTTGTGCCACTTCCAGGTGCATGTGCGGTGATTACCGCGTTAAGTGCGTCAGGTTTACCGTCGGATCGCTTTAGCTTTGAAGGCTTCTTACCACCTAAGAGTAAAGGTCGTAAAGATAAGTTTCTAGAGATCGCAAAAGCAGAGCGCACGTGCATCTTCTACGAATCACCGCACCGTATTTCTGACTCTCTTCAAGATATGCTTGAGATTTTAGGTCCTGACCGTGAAGTTGTGTTGGCGCGTGAGTTAACTAAGACTTTCGAAACTATTCAAGGCCTGCCTCTTGGTGAACTGATTGATTGGATTGAAGAGGACGCAAACCGTAAGCGCGGCGAGATGGTTCTTTTGATTCATGGCCACCGTGAAGAAGCGAGCACAGAACTACCAGATGAAGCGACTCGCACGCTGGGAATTCTGACCAAAGAACTACCTCTTAAAAAAGCGGCGGCAATGACAGCAGAAATCTACAACCTGAAAAAGAACGCGCTGTACAAATGGGGCCTAGAGCACTTGGATGGCTAATGCTTCTGTAGTGATTTAACGCTGATACAGATAAAAGAGCCCGCAATGAGCCTCTTTTATCTGTATCTCTCATCACAGCACTCGAATCCGCTTCTAGTTCTTAGCTCTTTTTTCATCTCGAATCTCGCCACTCGCATCCGTTCTTTAGGTCAATTCCCCATCAGTTAATCATTGGTTTGCACCATATTTGTGATCTCGCTAGACACTGCACACTAATCTCTATACAATCCGCCCTCGGAGTTGAACGGGTAATCGCTGCTTTGCTGATGTCCTTCGGGAGACTGACGTTGAGGTCCTTCGGGAAACTGACGTTGAAGTCCTTCGGGAGACTGGCAGAGGGGAGGAACGTCCGGGCTCCATAGAGCAGGGTGCCAGATAACGTCTGGGGGGCGCGAGCCCACGACAAGTGCAGCAGAGAGAAGACCGCCGATGGCCTCATTTCTTCGGAAGGGGCACAGGTAAGGCTGAAAGGGTGCGGTAAGAGCGCACCGTGCGACTGGTAACAGTTCGTAGCAAGGTAAACTCCACCCGGAGCAAGATCAAATAGGCCCTCACATTGCGTTGCTCGCGTATGGGGGCGGGTAGATTGCTTGAGCCTGTGAGCGATTGCAGGCCTAGACGAATGGTTACCGCCGCGCAAGCGGAACAGAACCCGGCGTATGTGTCAACTCCACCCATTTTAAGAACCCATCATTACTTAACGGTAGTGATGGGTTTTTTGCTTTATATTGACGTAAATTATTTAGATTTCCTTAAAATCCGTCATCTTGGTATGAGCTTGGGTCAAAAATTCCCAAAGCCTGTACACAATATGGTGGAGATACAGCGTGAAATCAGTACACTAAAACGTTAACAGAACAAATTATTGCCGAACTAATGGCTCAATCCACTCACTGAGAAGACTATGACAGAAGCATTCAAACATATTTCAGTATTGCTTAACGAATCTATTGACGGACTTGCGATCAAACCTGACGGTACCTACATCGATGGTACTTTTGGCCGTGGTGGTCACAGCCGTACAATCCTGTCTAAACTGGGCGAGAATGGACGACTATTTAGTATCGACCGCGATCCACAAGCGATTGCAGAAGCACAAAAAATTGATGATCCTCGCTTTACTATCATCCACGGTCCATTCTCAGGCATGGCTGAATACGCAGAGCGTTATGATTTAGTGGGTAAGGTTGACGGTGTTCTGCTGGATTTAGGTGTTTCTTCTCCGCAACTTGATGACGCTGAACGTGGCTTTAGTTTCATGAAAGATGGCCCGCTGGATATGCGTATGGACCCAACTTCGGGCATCCCGGTATCTCAGTGGTTACTAGAAGCAGATCTTGATGACATCACTTGGGTGATTCGTGAGTTCGGTGAAGACAAGCACGCTCGTCGTATCGCGAAAGGCATCATTGCTTATCAAGAAAACGAAGAGAATGAGCCGCTAACTCGCACTGGTCAGTTAGCTAAGCTTATCTCTGATGTAGCACCAAAAAGCTTCAAAGAGAAAAAGCACCCAGCAACGCGTGCTTTCCAAGCATTCCGTATCTACATTAACAGTGAACTGGAAGAGATCGATACGGCACTAAAAGGCGCAGCAAGCATTCTTGCTCCAGAAGGTCGCCTGTCTGTTATTAGCTTCCACTCACTTGAAGACCGTATGGTGAAGCGCTTTATTCGTAAAGAGAGCCAAGGCCCGCAAGTACCTCACGGCCTTCCGTTAACGGAAGAGCAGATCAAAGCACTAGGCAGTGCTGATCTTAAGCCTGTCGGTAAAGCGATCAAACCATCGAAAGGCGAAGTGGATGAGAACACTCGTTCACGTAGCTCAGTATTACGAATCGCAGAAAAGCTATAGTCAATGAAGACCTCCAAGCCGAACTTAGCCAAGATAATATTTTTTGATTTGCTCTCCGTGGGTAAAGTCCCATTGGTGCTGCTTATCTGTATCTTCGCGAGCGCGATGGGGGTCGTTCTCACGACACACATGTCACGTCAGGCAATCACGCAAAAAGACATGGCATTGAGTGAGCGTGAACAGCTTGATAATGAATGGCGAAATTTAATGCTTGAAGAGACGGCTCTGGCTGAACATAGTCGCGTTCAAGCATCGGCAAAACGAGAGCTAGACATGAAACGTCCAGACTCCGACAAAGAAGTTGTGATCACACTGAAATGACCGGAAAAAAGGAAAAAGCACCCGCGAAAGCCGTTAAGAAACCAACGAAAGAGCGAGTGAAGAGCGAAAAGGACTCGGATCCAATTCTGATTAAATGGCGTTTCAACGTCGTTATTGCTTTTGTGTTGGTTGCCTTTTCTGTACTAGTAGGTCGTGTGGCTTACATCCAAGTTATTGAACCAGATAACTTAATTCGTCAGGGTGATCTTCGTTCTGTACGTGTTAAGGCTATTCCTTCTGCCCGCGGTATTATTTCAGACCGCAATGGCGAACCACTTGCTGTGAGTGTGCCTGTTGAAGCGGTATGGGCTGACCCGAAAACCATCTTCGATAAAAATGGCATGGCCCAAATTGATCGTTGGTATGCGCTAGCTGATGTACTCGGCTTAGATCGACAATCGATGATCAACAAAATCTCCAGCGACAAATCTCGTCGTTTTATCTACCTACAAAGACAAGTTAGCCCAGCAATGGCGAAATACATCCGCGACTTAAAGTTGGTGGGTATTGGTCTTAAAGCAGAATCTCGTCGTTATTACCCAGCCGGTGAAGTCAGCGCGCATCTGATAGGTGTGACCGGAATTGATGGACACGGTCTAGAAGGTGTCGAGCGCAGCTACGATAAGTGGCTAACGGGTGAAGCTGGTAAACGTACAATCCGTAAAGACCGATACGGGCGAGTGGTTGAAAACATTGCACTAGAAGAGCGTGAAGAAGGTAAACCACTCGAATTAACCATCGATCAGCGCTTACAAGCTATCGCTTATCGAGCGATTAAACAGGCGGTAGCCGATCACAAAGCGACGTCTGGCTCTGCTATCTTATTAGACGTAAAAACGGGGGCGGTTTTGGCCATGGTCAACGCGCCGTCTTACAACCCAAACAATCGTGCTGACTTACAAAGCTTTAAGATGCGTAACCGCGTGATCACCGATGCTTTTGAACCAGGTTCGACGGTTAAGCCTTTTGTCGTGCTAGCCGCTCTCGAAAATGGCACGGCAGATGCTGATACTGTTATTGATACGGGGAACGGCATCATGCAAATCGGTGGTAGCCGTGTACGTGATACTTCCAAGGTTGGTAAGGCAGACTTGGCGTTAATCCTTAAGAAATCGAGTAACATCGGTGTGGCGAAATTAGCACTGGATATGCCGCTGGAAGCGCTACTGGGTATGTACAGTTCAGTTGGTCTTGGTGAGATGTCTGGGCTGAACCTAGTCGGTGAAACCGCCGGTATTTTCCCGAACCGCCGACGCTGGTCTAAGTTTGAAATTGCGACCTTATCCTTTGGTTATGGCCTAGCGATTACTCCACTTCAATTGGCTCATGCCTATGCGACGCTAGCGAATCACGGTGTTTACGAACCTATTCATATTGTTAAAAGCAACGACCAAGATTTCTCAAAACAGATCATCAAGCGCGAAAATGCTGAGTTGGTTTTGAACATGTTAGAAGGCGTAACCCAAAAGGGCGGTACAGCGACAAGAGCTGCCGTGCCGGGTTACCGAGTAGCAGCAAAAACAGGTACATCTAGAAAAGCAATTTCCGGTGGTTATGGAGACGAGTACTTCGCCTATACCGCTGGTGTTGCTCCAGTCAGTGATCCAAGAGTCTCTTTGGTTGTGATGATCAATGAACCTCAAGGTGACCTCTACTATGGTGGCTCGGTTGCAGCCCCTGTTTTTTCTGAAATCATGAAGGGCGCACTGCAAATTCTGAATGTCCCTGCTGATGAAAACAAGTTTCAAGAATAGAGCTAATCAGGATTCAATATGAGTAATAGCCTCACGCTGTCATCTTTACTTTCTCCTTGGGGAGATTTTAGTGCTCCCGAGTTAGCGTCGATTGCGGTTGAGCAATTGGAGCTCGACAGTCGTGCCATCAAGGACGGTGATATCTTTGTTGCCATTGTAGGGCATGCTGTCGATGGTCGTCGTTTTATCGATAAAGCCGTAGCTCAGGGTGCAAAGGCGGTTATTGCACAAGCAAGCGACGATAAAGCGCACGGCTTGGTTGAATGGCTTAATGAAGTGCCGGTGGTTTATGTATCAGAGCTAAATTTAATTCTCTCTGAATTGGCAGGTCGAGTTTACTCTTCTCAAGCAACCAAGCTTATTGGCGTTACTGGCACTAATGGCAAAACCACCATCACTCAATTGATTGCTCAGTGGCTAGACCTAGTGGGTCAACGTTCTGCGGTAATGGGCACCACAGGTAACGGTTTTCTAGATAATCTTAAAACGGCGGCTAATACGACTGGTAGTGCGATTGAAATACAACGCACACTGAGTGAGTTGTCTGAAGAAAACGCCGTTTATACCGCGATGGAAATCTCTTCTCATGGTTTGGTTCAAGGCCGAGTTAAGGCGTTGGACTTTGAGGTCGGTGTATTTACCAATCTGAGTCGTGACCACTTGGATTATCACGGTACGATGGAAGAGTATGCACTGGCTAAGAAGAGCTTGTTTACTCAACACAAGTGTAAGCACGCTGTGATTAATGTGGACGATGAAGTTGGCAAAGCTTGGATGGCAGATCTGTCCAATGCAGTAGCCGTTTCATTACTTCCGTTATCTGGTTACCAGCAGTCAGTATGGGCATCGGATGTGGCTTATGCAGAGACAGGTATCAAACTCGCTTTTGATGGTAGCTGGGGGCAGGGACAACTATCTGTTCCTTTAATTGGCCAGTTCAACGCATCAAATGTCTTGGTTGCTTTCGCGACACTACTTTCGCTAGGCATCGACAAGCAAACCTTGATCGACACAGCACCTCAACTACAACCAGTTATTGGTCGCATGGAATTGTTCCAAGTACCAAACAAAGCAAAAGTAGTGGTCGATTACGCGCATACACCAGACGCACTAGAGAAAGCACTAGCAGCACTGCGAGTTCACTGCTCAGGAAAGCTATGGGCAATCTTTGGCTGTGGTGGTGATCGAGATACTGGCAAGCGTCCAATGATGGCGGTGACCGCAGAGCAGTTCGCCGACAACATTATTATTTCAGATGACAATCCTCGCAGCGAAGATCCTGCATTGATTGTTAAAGACATGCTGGCCGGCTTAAGTGAGCCTGAAGCCGCCTTTGTTGAACACGATCGCTATCAGGCGGTTAAGTTTGCTTTAGAGCAGGCGGGTAATAACGACATTATTCTTCTGGCAGGTAAAGGCCATGAGGATTACCAAGTACTGAAAGACAAAACGATCCACTATTCGGATCGAGAGTCTGCGCTACAACTTTTAGGTATTTCATAATGATTGATGTATCACTCGAGCAGATCTGCTCAGCGGTGAACGGTCAGCTGATAGAGGCTGGCAAATCGAACAATAGTTTGATCAATGCGGTTTCTACCGACACTCGCACTGTTGAAGAAGGTGCGTTGTTTGTTGCTCTCGTTGGTGAACGTTTTGATGCGCATGATTTTTGCGGTCAGGCTGTTGAGGCCAATGCGAGTGCGTTATTAGTCGAACGAAAACTTGACCTAAATATTACTCAAGTTGTTGTTGAAGACACTAAACTTGCTTTAGGTCAGCTAAGTGCTTGGATTCACGAGCAATGTAATGTTCCAACTATGGCGATTACAGGCAGCTGCGGCAAGACAACTGTAAAAGAGATGGTTGCGAGCATTTTGCAGCAACGTGGCAAGGTGCTGTTTACAGCAGGCAACTTCAATAATGATATTGGGGTACCGTTAACCCTGCTACGCAGTGAGTCAAGCGACGACTACGCAGTGATCGAACTAGGCGCCAATCACATCGGTGAAATTGCTTATACCACCCAGCTTGTTAAACCACAGGTTGCGTTGGTGAACAATGTCGCGGCGGCGCACTTAGAAGGTTTTGGTTCTATTGATGGTGTGAAGCAAGCGAAAGGCGAAATTTTCCAGGGGCTTGCTACTGGTGATACTGCTATTGTTAACCTAGAGAGTAATGGTGGTGACTTCTGGAAGGATGTGCTAGCAGATAAAAGCGTACTGACCTTTTCTGAAAGTAATGACACGGCAGATTACTTTGCGACGAATATTCGCATCAATGAGCAGGGTGAAGCTTGCTTTGATATGCAGACTCCGCAAGGTGCCATTGATGTCGAACTTGGCATTATTGGTCAGCACAATGTGGCAAACGCATTAGCGGCAGCGGCACTGAGCATTCAATTCGGTGCCACGCTTGAAGAAATTAAAAGCGGTTTAGCGAATCTTATCTCTGTGAAAGGCCGAGTTGAGGTTCAACAATTAAGTCAGAATATCAAGCTGATAGATGACAGTTACAACGCCAGCGTACCGGCAATGAAGGCGGCAGCTAAATTGTTGTCGAGCTTCAAAGGTCAGCGTTGGTTGATTTTAGGCAATATGGCTGAATTAGGCGATGAAAGCCTTGCACTTCACCGTCAAGTCGGTGAATATGCTGCCCCATTCGCTTTTGAGCATATACTCACTTACGGTGATGATACCAAGGTGATTAGTGAAGTGTGTAACGGCACTCACTTTGCAACGCATGAAGCGATGATCGCGCACATAGAGCAGCACTTGAGCTTGCTAGATAACGCGCCACAAACCTTGTTGGTAAAAGGCGCCAATAGTGCAGGAATGAGTAAAATAGCCGCTGCTTTAAAGGAGAACTTTTCATGATAATTTGGCTTGCAGAGCTACTACAGCCACACTTTTCTTTTTTCCGTTTGTTCGAATACTTATCGTTTCGTGCAATCGCGAGCATTTTGACGGCTTTATGTCTGTCGCTGTGGATGGGACCTCGTTTAATTGAGCGTCTGCAAATGCTGCAAATTGGCCAAGTTGTTCGTAACGACGGCCCAGAGTCTCACTTTAGTAAGCGTGGCACACCAACTATGGGTGGTGTGATGATCCTTGCTGCGATCATTATTACAGTCTTGCTTTGGGCTGACTTATCAAACCCTTACGTTTGGGCGGTGCTTGTCGTGCTAGGCGGTTACGGTGCAGTTGGTTTTGTTGATGATTATCGTAAAGTTGTTCGTAAGAACACTGATGGTCTGATTGCTCGTTGGAAGTACTTCTGGCAGTCGGCGATTGCTTTGGTTGTGGCGTTTGCTCTGTACGCTCACGGACAAGACACTGCAGCAACACAATTAGTGGTGCCTTTCTTTAAAGATGTGATGCCACAACTTGGTTTACTGTACATTGTTCTAACTTACTTTGTTATTGTGGGTACCAGTAACGCCGTAAACCTAACGGACGGCCTTGATGGCTTGGCGATTATGCCAACGGTTATGGTTGCAGCGGGTTTTGCTGTTATCGCTTGGGCGACAGGTAACGTTAACTTCGCAGCCTACCTACACATTCCATACATCCCATACACCTCTGAACTGGTTGTGGTATGTACTGCTATCGTTGGTGCTGGTCTTGGTTTCCTATGGTTCAACACTTACCCAGCTCAAGTATTCATGGGCGATGTTGGCTCTTTAGCACTGGGTGGTGCGTTAGGTGTGATTGCGGTACTTGTTCGTCAAGAGTTGGTATTAGTGATCATGGGTGGTGTGTTTGTAATGGAGACCTTGTCAGTAATCCTGCAAGTTGGCTCTTACAAACTACGTGGCCAACGTATTTTCCGTATGGCACCGATTCACCACCACTATGAGCTTAAAGGCTGGCCGGAACCACGTGTTATCGTGCGCTTTTGGATCATCTCAATGGTGTTGGTACTGATTGGTTTAGCGACACTGAAAGTTCGTTAATCCTATGTGAGCCTCTGTTATAGGGGCTCTTTAAAACTATTAAGAGCATCTTGTTTAAATGGAACGTTGGCAAAATATTCAAAATGTAGTGGTTGTGGGGCTCGGTATTACCGGGCTCTCTGTCGTTAAACATCTCGTAAAATATCAGCCTCATACGCATGTGAAGGTCATTGATACGCGAGAGCTACCACCAGGAAAGGAATCTTTGCCTGAATCGGTAGAGCTGCATTCTGGAAGTTGGAATAACCAATGGCTAGCTGAGGCTGATTTAGTGGTTGCTAACCCAGGAATTGCTTTAGCGACGCCGGAAATTCAAGATGTGCTTCAAGCAGGAACGCCTGTCGTTGGTGACATTGAGCTGTTTGGCTGGGCAGTCGATAAACCTGTTGTGGCAATCACTGGTTCAAACGGTAAGAGTACCGTGACGGATTTGACGGGTGTGCTTGCTAAAGCTACTGGGCTTAATGTTGGTGTTGGCGGCAATATTGGTATTCCTGCCCTAGACCTCCTAGAACTTGATGCCGACTTATATGTTCTTGAGCTTTCAAGTTTTCAGCTAGAAACCACATCGAATTTAAAACTTGCTGCTGCGGCATTCTTAAACCTGTCTGAAGATCATATGGATCGCTATCAGGGCATGACTGATTACCGCGAGGCCAAGTTAAGAATCTTTAATAACGCGCAGTGTGCGATTGTAAATCGTGAAGACAAAGAGACTTACCCTGACCAAACAATGCCATTGGTAACTTTTGGACTAGATAACCAAGAGTTTGGTGTATCAACGATTGATGGTTGTGATTGGCTGGTCGATAACGGTAAACCTGTCCTTACTACTAAAGATTTAACATTGGTTGGACGTCACAATGTGGCAAATGCGTTAGTCTCACTTGCACTATTGAAGCAAGTTGGTATCGACTACAACAAAAGTCTTGAGGCTTTGAAAGCCTATAACGGTTTGACGCATCGTTGCCAAGTGGTGGCTGACAAGCGCGAAATCAAATGGGTTAATGACTCCAAAGCAACCAACGTAGCCAGCACATTGGCGGCTCTGTCTGGTTTAGAGTATCAAGGTACGTTATATCTTCTGGTTGGCGGCGTGGGTAAAGGTGCTGATTTTAGCGAGTTGGAACCTGTATTAGCGCAACTTGAACGTGTTCAATTGTGTTGTTTCGGTGAAGATGCAGAACAATTCATGCCTCTGCACCCATCGGCACAAAAGTTCGATACCATGCAGCAGATAATCGAATCCATCTCGCCACAGCTGGTGGCTGGAGATATGGTGATGCTGTCTCCGGCGTGCGCAAGCTTCGATCAATTTAATAATTTCATGGCAAGAGGTGATGCGTTCACTGAGCTTGCTCATGAGTATGCTTAACGTGTTGAAGGACTAACATTCAGTGCAAAGAGTCAAAGAGATTAATCAATCCATCTGGCAGTGGCTAAATCGTGCTACTCCCGAGGCGCTTTACGATCGTCAATTGGTGTGGATTGCTCTTGGACTAATGCTGACTGGCTTGGTGATGGTTACGTCTGCTTCGTTCCCCATCAGTGCTCGTTTAACCGATCAGCCGTTTCACTTTATGTTCCGTCACGCGATCTTCCTGTTGCTCGCACTGGGTGTATCCAGTGTGATATTGCAAATCCCGATGAAGCGCTGGTTTCAATACAGCATGTACCTGTTGGGCTTATCTTTCTTCTTGCTAGTCGTAGTATTAGCCGTCGGTAAGTCAGTTAACGGTGCATCTCGCTGGATACCTCTTGGGCTATTTAACTTACAGCCTGCCGAGGTCGCTAAGCTTTCTTTGTTTATCTTTATGGCGGGCTACTTGGTTCGTAAGCAAGACGAAGTGAGAAAAACCTTCTTCGGCGGTTTTGCAAAACCCATCATGGTGTTTGGTGCTTTTGCCGTCTTGCTACTTGGTCAACCCGACTTAGGTACCGTAGTTGTAATGTTGGTAACGCTGTTTGGCATGCTGTTCATTGCTGGTGCCAAACTGTCACAATTTATTGCCTTGATGGTCGCTGGTATTGCCGCCGTCGTTGGTTTGATTGTCATAGAACCTTACCGTGTTCGACGTGTGACTTCATTCTGGGAACCATGGAATGATCCATTTGGTAGCGGCTACCAATTAACTCAATCATTGATGGCGTTCGGCCGCGGTGATTGGATGGGACAAGGGCTTGGTAACTCGATTCAAAAACTCGAATACTTACCAGAAGCGCATACCGATTTTGTATTTGCGGTCTTGGCTGAAGAGCTTGGCTTTGTCGGTGTTACCTTAGTATTAATGTTGATCTTCAGCTTGGTGTTAAAAGCCATTCTTATCGGCAAAAAAGCCTTTGAACATGATCAAGTGTTCAGTGGCTATCTGGCTTTTGGTATTGGTATTTGGTTTGCGTTTCAGACGCTTGTTAACGTAGGTGCTGCATCTGGCATCGTTCCGACCAAAGGTCTAACCCTCCCGCTAATCAGTTACGGTGGTTCAAGTTTAATTGTTATGTCTGTGGCGGTATCAATGCTGCTGCGCATTGACCACGAATGCCGAATGCAACAAAAAGAACAAGCTGATAGTCAAAACGAATTAGTAGAATAAGAATCTAAAGCGATGAAACAAAACAAAAAACTTTTAGTGATGGCTGGTGGTACTGGCGGTCACGTTTTCCCGGGGTTAGCAGTAGCTAAAAAGCTTCAGCAACAAGGTTGGGAAATTCGCTGGTTAGGCACAGCAGACAGAATGGAAGCGGATTTAGTGCCAAAACATGGCATTGAAATCGACTTCATTAAAGTGAAAGGCCTGCGTGGTCAAGGCATTAGCAAGCTAATTAAAGCCCCATTCCAAATTATTAATGCCATACTTCAAGCAAGGCAGCACATTAAAGCATGGCAGCCAGATGTCGTGCTTGGCATGGGTGGTTATGTGAGTGGTCCTGGTGGCATTGCGGCATGGTTATCAGGCATTCCTGTGGTTTTGCATGAACAAAATGCAGTGGCGGGCCTAACTAACCAGTGGCTATCTAAGATTGCGAAAAAGGTTTTCCAAGCTTTCCCTGGCGCGTTTCCAACAGCAGAGGTCGTGGGGAACCCAGTTCGTGAGGATGTGGTTGCGTTACCGGAACCAGAGCAGCGCATGACTGAGCGTGATGGCGATATCCGTATTTTGGTGATGGGTGGCAGCCAAGGGGCAAAAATCCTCAATGATACTTTGCCTGTAGCGATGGCACAGCTTGGAGAAGGCTTCACAGTGATGCACCAAGCGGGTAAGAACAATCAACAGCAAGTGATTGAACAATACAAATCACATTCTGTAGATAATGTTCAAGTAACTGAATTTATTGATGATGTGGCGCAAGCCTATGAGTGGGCGGATCTATTAGTGTGTCGCTCAGGTGCGTTAACCGTATCAGAGGTATCAGCAGCCGGTGTCGGTTCAATTTTTGTTCCGTTTATGCACAAAGACAGACAGCAAGCACTGAATGCCGACCATTTAGTTGAATGTGGTGCGGCGTTAATGATTGAACAGCCACAACTGACGGCTGAAAAGTTAGCGAACACCATCGCTGAGCTTGATAGAAATGAATTAAAAATGATGGCAACAAAAGCGCGTCAAGCAGCCAAGCTTGATGCTGACGTTGCTGTCGCTGAAGCGATTAAAGCTTTAGCAAAATAATGAGACTGAATTGATGACGATTGAACATACCCAAGACTTAGCGCAAATCCGTGCAATGGTGCCAGAGATGCGCCGTGTTAAATCTATCCACTTCATTGGTATTGGTGGTGCTGGAATGAGCGGGATTGCTGAAGTCTTGCTAAATGAAGGCTACCAGATCACTGGTTCTGATATCGCTCAAAATCCAGTGACAGAGCGTTTAGTTAGCAAGGGTGCGACCGTTTACATAGGGCACCAAGCAAGTAACGTTGCTGATGCAAGTGTAGTCGTGGTATCAACCGCTATCAACGAAGAGAACCCAGAGATTATTGCCGCTCGTGAAGCGCGTACGCCTATCGTTCGTCGTGCAGAAATGCTGGCTGAGCTGATGCGTTTTCGTCACGGTATTGCTGTGGCAGGTACGCACGGTAAGACAACAACAACGGCTTTGGTTACACAGATTTACTCTGAAGCAGGTTTAGATCCAACGTTTGTAAACGGTGGGTTAGTGAAAAGTGCAGGTACCAATGCCCGCCTTGGTTCGAGTCGTATCTTGATTGCTGAAGCTGATGAGAGTGATGCATCATTCTTACACTTGCAACCTATGGTGAGTATCGTAACCAATATCGAAGCGGATCACATGGATACCTATGGCGGTGACTTCGAAACACTAAAGCAGACGTTTATCGATTTCTTACACAACCTGCCATTCTACGGTCAGGCTGTGATGTGTGTGGATGATCCTGTTGTACGCGAGCTTATTCCTCAGGTTAGCCGCCAAGTGATCACTTACGGTTTCTCAAAAGATGCGGACATCCGTATTGAAAACTACGTACAAGAAGGCCAGCAAGGTAAGTTCACGGTTGTACGTGAGGGTAAAGCTAATCTGGATATCACGTTAAACATTCCAGGTCGTCACAATGCACTGAATGCCTCTGCGGCGATTGCAGTGGCAACGGAAGATGACATCAGCGATGAAGCGATCCTAAAAGCGATGGCAGGTACCGAAGGTACTGGGCGTCGTTTCGACCATCTTGGTGAGTACGAGACGGGTAATGGTGTCGCAATGCTGGTTGATGATTATGGTCATCACCCAACCGAAGTTGATGTAACGATTCAGGCTGCTCGAAGTGGTTGGGCTGATAAGCGTCTCGTGATGATTTTCCAGCCGCACCGTTACAGCCGAACACGTGATTTATATGATGATTTTGCGAACGTTCTTGAGCAGGTTGATGTCTTAATCTTATTAGATGTTTATTCTGCGGGTGAGAAACCTATTGCAGGTGCAGACGGGCGCTCATTAAGTCGAACTATTCGCGGGCGTGGTAAGATTGACCCAATCTTTGTTGCTGATATCAACACGCTGCCATCGGTTTTAGCTAACGTGATTCAAGGCGGCGACCTTGTATTGACGCAGGGTGCAGGCGATGTTGGCCGCGTTGCTAAGCAACTAGAATCGTTACAGTTAGACATTAATAAAATGCAGAACGTGTAGCAGAATACTGTCTACATACTGTGGTCAATCGCTCACTTCTTGCGATTGACCTAAAATTGACCAAAAATCTTATTATCAACGTTTGATAGTTTGATTTTGCTCAGTATAATTCATAGGTTAAAGTAAGTGCTTTTACCTCTATTACGAAGATAGGGAATAGAATTGCGAACCAACGACAGGGAAAGCGGGCTTTGGTAGAAAGTACTTTTAGCGAAAACCGCAACCTATTCAGTTTACCATCGTTAAAGAAACACGCCCTAGGCGGGTCCTTTTTTGTCATGGTATTGCTATTCATTGGGTTTCTTTTCTACACCACACTGACTTGGATGTGGGACGATCAACGATTGCCTCTCTCCAAAATAGTCATTCAAGGTGACTTAACTTATGTAACCGCTGGTGATGTTCAACATGCTTTTGGAAGACTCGAGCATATTGGTACATTCATGTCACAAGACATTGGTGTGTTGCAAGACAGTTTAGAAGCATTGCCTTGGGTGTCTGTTGTCTCTATTCGTAAGCAGTGGCCAGACACAATAAAAGTATTTTTGACTGAGTATCATGCTGCAGCAATCTGGAACGGCAACATGCTGTTGAATGATGATGGTCAGGTGTTTAATGGCGATATCGGCCTTCTGAAAGGCGATAGAGTTAAGCTTTACGGCCCAGATGGCACCAGCCAAGAAGTGATCGAAAAGTGGAAAAAGATAACCCCTTTGATTAACAGTCTAGGGTTAACGGTTACCTCACTTGTTCTCAACGAACGTCGCGCTTGGCAAATAATCCTAGATAACGGTATCCGTCTAGAACTAGGTAAAGATTCTTTAGATGAGCGTGTTGAACGCTTCATTTCGCTTTACAACGAACTCGGTAGTAAGGCGAATCAAGTGAGCTACATCGACCTCAGGTATGATACGGGAGCCGCTGTAGGCTGGTTTCCAGAGCAAGAGTTAGAAGAGAGCACAGATGACTAAGACCGCAGATGACAACATAATCGTTGGTCTTGATATAGGCACTGCGACCATATCAGCTCTGGTTGGTGAAATACTGCCTGATGGTCAAATCAATATCATTGGCTCTGGGCAAAGCCCATCCAGAGGTATGGATAAAGGTGGTGTGAACGACCTAGAGTCGGTAGTTAAGTCAGTTCAGCGAGCAATTGATCAAGCAGAGTTGATGGCGGAATGCCAAATCAGCAATGTGTTTATCTCGCTATCAGGCAAACATATCGCAAGCCGAATTGAAAAAGGCATGGGCACTATCTCTGATGAAGAGGTGTCTCAAGACGATATGGATCGAGCGATCCATACTGCGAAATCAATTAAAATAGGTGAAGAGCAGAGAATTCTGCACGTGATCCCACAAGAATTTACCATTGATTATCAAGAAGGGATTAAGAACCCACTTGGTCTGTCTGGTGTTCGAATGGAAGTGAGCGTTCATCTTATTTCTTGCCATAGCGACATGGCGAGAAACATTATTAAAGCTGTTGAACGATGTGGTCTCACAGTAGAGCAAATCGTGTTTTCAGGACTTGCCTCAAGTAATGCGGTAATTACTGAAGACGAGAGAGAGCTCGGAGTGTGTGTGGTTGATATCGGTGCAGGTACAATGGATATTTCCATTTGGACTGGCGGCGCGCTACGACACACAGAAGTCTTTTCCTATGCAGGAAATGCAGTAACCAGTGATATTGCCTTCGCTTTCGGTACGCCAGTGAGCGATGCTGAAGAGATAAAAGTAAACCATGGTTGCGCTCTGAGTGAACTCGTTAGCAAGGATGACTCTGTTAACGTCCCAAGTGTTGGTGGTCGCCCGTCAAGAAGTTTGCAACGACAAACTTTGTCGGAAGTGATTGAACCACGTTACACTGAACTTATGGGCCTCGTTAACCAAACTATCGATACGGTTCAATTACAGCTACGAGACGAAGGTATTAAACACCACCTTGCAGCTGGCGTCGTCCTCACTGGTGGAGCGGCACAAATTGACGGATTGGTAGAGTGTGCGGAACGTGTTTTCCGCAATCAAGTTCGAGTTGGTAAGCCATTAGAAGTTAGTGGCTTAACTGATTATGTTAAAGAGCCGTATCATTCTACGGCGGTTGGTTTACTTCATTACGCAAGAGATTGTCAGATCAGTGATGAAGGTGATTACAGCGAACCTAAGCGTTCAGCACCTTCGATGTCTGGTTTATTTGGTAAATTGCGTAATTGGATACAAAAAGAGTTTTAACCTGAGTTGCAGGAAAAAACGGAGATAACACATGTTTGAACCGATGATGGAAATGTCTGACGATGCAGTAATTAAAGTCGTTGGAGTTGGTGGCGGTGGCGGTAACGCTGTTGAGCACATGGTACGTGAATCAATCGAAGGCGTAGAATTCATCAGTGTTAATACTGATGCGCAAGCACTTCGTAAAACAAGCGTGAGCAGCGTGATCCAAATTGGTGGTGATATCACTAAAGGTCTTGGTGCTGGTGCAAACCCACAAGTAGGCCGTGATGCAGCTCTCGAAGATCGAGAAAGAATTAAAGAAGTTCTAACTGGCGCCGATATGGTATTTATCGCAGCTGGTATGGGCGGTGGTACTGGTACAGGTGCTGCTCCAGTTATTGCTGAAGTTGCGAAAGAGCTAGGTGTGCTAACCGTTGCTGTTGTAACTAAGCCATTTAGCTTTGAAGGCAAAAAGCGTCTAGCGTTTGCTGAGCAAGGTATCGAAGAGCTTTCTAAACATGTGGATTCATTAATTACGATTCCAAATGAAAAGCTACTTAAAGTACTAGGCCGTGGCGTTACACTGCTAGAAGCTTTCGCAAGTGCAAATGATGTACTTAAAAACGCTGTACAAGGTATCGCTGAGCTAATTACTCGCCCTGGTATGATCAACGTCGACTTCGCGGATGTTCGCACCGTAATGTCGGAAATGGGGCATGCAATGATGGGTAGCGGTATCGCAAAAGGTGAAGACCGTGCTGAAGAAGCTGCTGAAACGGCAATTTCTAGCCCACTACTAGAAGACATCGACCTAGCTGGCGCGCGTGGCGTTCTTGTGAACATCACAGCAGGCCTAGATATGCGTCTAGATGAGTTCGAAACAGTAGGTAACACAGTTAAGGCATTCGCTTCTGATAACGCAACAGTTGTGATTGGTACTTCTCTAGACCCTGATATGACGGACGAAATCCGTGTAACTGTTGTTGCAACAGGTATCGGTACAGAGAGAAAGCCAGACATTACATTAGTTGCTGGTGGTAAAGCTAAGGTTGCAGCAACTCCTCAACCACAAGTAGCGGCACAAGCTGCACCAAAAGTGGAAGAGAAAGTGGCACAGCCATTGCAAGAAAAAACTGAGGTAAAACCTCAAGTTAAGCCGCAGCCAACAACGTCGCCTGTTTCTTCAGGTACAGGCGCTAGCCAAAGTGCAGCACCTAAAGCTGAAAAAGAGAGCGGATACTTAGATATTCCAGCATTCTTACGACGTCAGGCTGATTAACAATTACCCAAAATTTGACTATCGTCGAATTAATGGTAAAATTCGCGGTCGGTAAATACTGGCCGTGATTTGTAGCACTGATAACGAGGCAAGCAGATGATCAGACAACGTACTCTGAAAGAAATTGTGAAAACAACTGGTGTGGGTCTCCACTCTGGTCGTAAAGTCACACTTACTCTTCGCCCGGCAGCTGCAAATACAGGTATTGTTTACCGTCGAACTGATGTAAATCCACCTGTAGATTTTCCAGCTGATCCAGCATCAGTTCGTGACACCATGTTATGTACTGCTCTTGTGAATGACGAAGGTGTACGTATTTCTACAGTGGAACACCTAAACGCGGCTCTAGCGGGCATGGGCATCGACAATATTATTGTTGAAGTAGATGCACCAGAGATCCCAATTATGGATGGTAGCGCAAGCCCATTCGTATACTTGCTACAGCAAGCGGGTGTTGAAACACTGAATGCACCAAAACGTTTCATTCGCATCAAAAAGCCAGTTCGTTTTGAAGACGGCGATAAGTGGGCAGAATTTGTACCATTTAACGGCTTCCGCATGGACTTTGAGATCGAGTTCAACCACCCAGCAATTGAGTCTGACGAACAGCATTTATTGTTTGATTTCTCTTCTCAAGGCTTTGTGAAAGAGATTTCTCGAGCTCGTACTTTCGGCTTCATGCGTGATATCGAATACCTTCAATCACAAAACCTGTGTTTGGGTGGTAGCTTTGATTGTGCAATCGTACTAGACGAATACCGCATTCTTAATGAAGAAGGTCTACGTTTTGACAATGAGTTTGTAACTCATAAAGTACTAGATGCGATTGGTGACCTATACATGTGTGGACACGCTATTATCGGTGAGTTCCGTGCATACAAATCAGGTCACGGCCTAAACAACCAACTGCTACGTGCAGTACTTGCTGACGCAGAAGCTTGGGAATGGGCAACATTTGAAGAAGAAGCTGGCTCGCCAGTGGCTTTTGCTGAACCAGGAATGGTTCTAGCGTAATTGTTGTTTTTAACAATGTAAGATTTCGAAAACCAGGCTATCGGCCTGGTTTTTTTGTATCTATTTTCCAGATACAGTGTCATCAACATCCGAAAGTCATCGACTAATGGGCGCCAGTCTGGCTAATCCATCAGCAATTAGAAAGAAAAGTTCCAAGCACATCAAACAAATGGGGTTATAAATGGTCGTTGGTGTGAAAATTACTTACACTAAGGGGCATTAATTTTAACTCAAGCCTTGAAAACTCTACTCTCAAGTACAATATCAGAAATACTAGATTTATCTCAGTATCCTTGGTTAGTAACTGAAGACTGGTTCATCGCTAGTAGAGACTGACGGCATTTAAAATAGATCGCGGACGATCTGAGAACGAAGAGATTCCAAGCACATGATTACTAAGCTGCTGACAAAGGTAATTGGCAGTCGCAATGACAGAACACTGCGCCGCCTTAGAAAAATTGTAAAAGAAATTAATAACTACGAGCCAACGTTTGAAGCGCTTTCTGACGAAGAGCTAAAAGCGAAAACTGTTGAGTTCCGTGAGCGCTTAGATAAAGGTGAATCGCTAGACCAACTTCTACCGGAAGCATTTGCTACGGTACGTGAAGCGTCTAAGCGTGTTTACGGCATGCGTCACTTTGACGTGCAATTGATTGGTGGCATGGTTCTAAATGCTGGCCAAATTGCAGAGATGCGTACTGGTGAGGGTAAGACTCTTACAGCAACTCTACCAGCTTATCTTAACGCCCTACCAAGCAAAGGTGTTCACGTAGTAACGGTGAACGACTACCTAGCTAAGCGTGATGCGGAAACGAACCGCCCATTATTTGAATTCCTTGGTATGACTGTTGGCGTGAACGTGCCAAACATGGCTCCGCCAGAGAAAAAAGAAGCATACCAAGCGGATATCCTATACGGAACAAACAACGAGTTTGGTTTCGATTACCTACGCGACAACATGGCTTTCCGTGCTGAAGATCGTGTTCAACGCGAACGCTTCTTTGCTGTAGTCGATGAGGTTGACTCAATCTTAATCGATGAAGCGCGTACACCTCTTATTATCTCTGGCCCGGCTGAAGATAGCTCAGATCTTTACACGCGTATTAACACATTGATTCCTCATCTTGAGCGTCAAGATAAAGAAGATTCTGAAGAGTACCGTGGTGAAGGTCACTACACCATGGACGAAAAATCTAAGCAGGTTCACCTGACTGAAAACGGTCAAGAATTTGTTGAAGAGCTAATGGTGAAAAATGGTCTGATGGAAGAGGGCGATACGCTTTACTCTCCAACAAACATCAGCTTACTACACCATGTTAATGCTGCGTTGCGTGCTCACGTATTGTTTGAGAAGAACGTAGACTACATCGTAACTGAAGAAGGCGAAGTGGTTATCGTTGATGAACATACTGGCCGTACAATGCCAGGTCGTCGTTGGTCTGAAGGTTTACACCAAGCTGTTGAAGCAAAAGAAGGTGTGAAGATTCAGAATGAAAACCAAACGCTAGCTTCGATTACCTTCCAAAACTTCTTCCGTCTGTACGAGAAACTGTCAGGTATGACAGGTACAGCCGATACTGAAGCTTTCGAATTCCAGTCTATCTATGGCCTAGAAACGGTTGTTATCCCAACTAACAAACCTATGGTTCGTAACGATATGCCAGATGTGGTTTATCGTACAGAAGAAGACAAATTCAATGCGATCATTGAAGACATTAAAGACCGTGTTGCTGCAGGACAGCCATCACTGGTTGGTACAGTTTCTATCGAGAAATCAGAGCTACTGTCTAACGCACTGAAAAAAGCAAAAATTAAGCACAACGTACTCAACGCGAAATTCCACGAGAAAGAAGCGGAAATCGTAGCGCAAGCAGGTACACCTGGTGCAGTAACCATCGCAACTAACATGGCCGGTCGTGGTACCGATATCGTGTTAGGTGGTAGCTGGCAGTCTGAAGTTGAGAAACTACAAAACCCAACTCAAGAGCAGATCGACAAGATCAAAGCGGATTGGAAAGTGGTTCACGACAAAGTACTAGAGTCAGGTGGTCTACACATCATTGGTACAGAGCGTCACGAATCTCGTCGTATCGATAACCAGCTACGTGGTCGTTCTGGTCGTCAAGGTGATGCAGGTTCTTCACGCTTCTACCTATCGATGGAAGACTCGCTACTACGTATCTTCACATCTGATCGTATGGCTGGTCTTATCCAGAGCGGTATGGATGAAGGTGAAGCGATCGAATCTAAGATGCTATCTCGTTCTATTGAAAAAGCACAACGTAAAGTTGAAGGCCGTAACTTCGATATCCGTAAGCAACTTCTAGAGTACGATGATGTAGCCAATGACCAACGTAAAGTGGTTTACGAGCTGCGTGACGAGCTCATGGGCTCTGACGACATCAGCGAAATGATTGAGCATAACCGTGAAGACGTGTTTACGTCGGTTATCGATGAGTACATTGCTCCGCAATCGCTAGAAGATATGTGGGACATCGCTGGTCTACAAGATCGTCTGAAGAACGACTTCGACCTAGACTTTGATATCCAAGGTTGGTTGGACGAAGACGACAAGCTTTACGAAGAAGCACTACGTGAACGTATCCTAGGCATGGCTGTTGATGCTTACAAACAGAAAGAAGAAGTGGTTGGTGCACAAGTGCTACGCAACTTCGAGAAGTCTGTAATGCTGCAAACGCTAGATGGTCTATGGAAAGAGCACTTGGCTGCGATGGATCACCTTCGTCAAGGTATCCACCTGCGTGGTTACGCTCAGAAGAACCCGAAACAAGAGTACAAGCGCGAGTCGTTTGAATTGTTTGAAGGTCTACTGGATGTACTGAAGTCAGACGTTATTACTATCCTTTCGAAAGTTCGCGTTCAGCAACAAGAAGAAGTAGAAAAGATGGAAGCGCAGCGTCAAGCTCAAGCTGAAGAAGCAGCGCGTCGTGCACAAGCGCAACACGCAACAGCAGAAAACCAGCTAGGTGATGATGAAGCAGAAGCAGCGTCGCCACAAACAGTAGTACGTGATGAGCGTAAAGTTGGCCGTAACGAGCCTTGCCCATGTGGTAGCGGTAAAAAATACAAACAGTGTCACGGTAAAATTAATTGATGCTTTGCTGTAAAGGCTGATAACTGCGTCGGCGATGCTCATTTACACTTGTAAACTCCGCGTCGCCTCCTTGTTCTCAACCATTACAGCTTTGCCTAAATATAATTTTATTTATTCAAGAGTCGCTTAGGCGGCTCTTTTTGTATGTGAAAATAATAAGGTTTCGATTGCGTCATCCTCGAGAGTGAGGGAGGAGCGAGTTGGGGATCTTTCGAACTAACAAAAGAGCTGATTCCCCATCTAATTCGTTCCTCATTGTAGGGAATGACGGTAGAGACATAGAAGGAACACCATCAATGAAAAGAATCCATATCGTAGCGGGTATCATCTTCAATCAAGATAAGTCACAGGTTTTTATCACTAAGCGTCCAGATGACAAGCACAAAGGTGGCTTCTGGGAATTTCCAGGTGGCAAGGTTGAAGAGGGTGAGACCATTGAGCAAGCGATGACTCGTGAGCTTGATGAAGAGATCGGTATCAAGGTTACTGAGCAGTCTTTGTTTGAGCACCTTGAATTCGATTACACGGACAAGTCACTTAAGTTTGATTTCATACTCGTGACTGATTTTGAAGAGCAGCCTTATGGCAAAGAAGGTCAGCAAGGTGAATGGGTAAGCCTTGAATCATTGGATCAGTACGCTTTCCCTGAAGCAAATGTGCCAATTTTAGAGCGAGTGATAAAAGAGTTTTCTTAATTGCTAGCCTGAGTTTGAGATTGTTGTTAGTTTAAAGAGATTAATCGAATGAATGTTGCTGCAAGAGAACTGCGGTAACAGTAACCAAAACAATGGAGATATTCGCAGTGGTAAGAATTGCAATCGCAGGAGCAGCGGGTCGTATGGGCCGCAACTTGGTGAAAGCCGCTCATCATAATTCAGAAGCTAGTGTTGGCGCTGGCTCTGAACGTCCCGAGTCATCATTAGTTGGCGTTGATGTTGGCGAGTTATGTGGGGAAGGTCGTTTTGATGTTGCTCTTGTGGATGACTTGTCTAAAGCCATCGAAGAGTTTGATGTGATCGTCGACTTTACCGCACCTGTTAGCACGTTAGCGAATATTGAACTTTGTAAACGCCACGGTAAAAAACTCATCATCGGTACGACAGGCTTCTCAGAAGAGGAGAAGCAGATGATTGATGCAGCCTCAAAAGAGATGCCTATCGTAATGGCACCAAACTACAGTGTAGGCGTGAACCTGGTATTTAAGCTGCTAGAAAAGGCCGCTAAAGTGATGGGTGATTACTGTGATGTTGAAATCGTTGAGGCCCACCACCGTCATAAAGTGGATGCACCATCAGGTACTGCGATTGGTATGGGTGAAGCGATCGCCGGTGCTATGGGTAATGAGCTGAACGATGTGGCGGTATGGTCACGTGAAGGCATCACTGGCGAACGTACGAAAGATGAGATTGGCTTCGCAACGATTCGTGCCGGTGACATCATCGGAGAACACACTGCTATGTTTGCAGATATCGGCGAACGAGTGGAGATTACTCATAAAGCGACTGACCGAATGACCTTTGCAAACGGTGCGATCAAAGCTGCTGTTTGGCTCAATGACAAGCCAGCAGGCTTTTATACCATGACAGATGTCCTTGGTTTGAATGATCTGTAAATAGATAATTATGCGCTGGCAATTGCCGGCGCTTTCTTTATTTGCTACCTTTAACGCAGTATTCTTGTTTCTCACCTCTCTCTTAAACCTACCTTTTAACATCGTTTTTACCTCACTTTTCTTGTTGTTTTGTTGTCTTGGTCTTATTTTTGGATTAGATCTTTAAATCTTCATGTTTTCTGTTTGTATTTATCGATTGCTTTTTGTTGGTGATGTTTTTAGTAC
>NZ_MCYD01000113.1:0-443 GCF_002876325.1 Vibrio sp. 10N.261.52.A1 | reverse complement strand
ATGATAATCTTAACATTAAAGGTGTTTATTGATGCGAGTCACAACAAATAAACAGTCAAGATTTTATAAAAACTAATCCTTTTTCCATTTGTGAAGTGGTGATTACCTGAATATCATTGAATTGGTGGTTTTGTTGTCAATATAAGTGCCTGTTTTATTTGGGTATTACTTTTCATTTGGTTTTGTGTCCTAGTCGGCTTTAGCAAGGTTTAGAAATTTTACATTGATGAAGTGATTAATTAACTTGGCGCTGTCCGTTTAATCAATTAAATGGCTTGCAAGTAATAGTTATCGGAATGGTCAATGGCGTTTGCAAATTTGATGATGTGGACATTGAATAAGGCAAAGACCTTAATATGATTTAATTATCAAAAAACTGCCATATCCAAAGATAACTGTACTTTTTATTTAATTTCTTAACGAATAATGTTGAGGGTCAATAC
>NZ_MCYD01000112.1:0-2016 GCF_002876325.1 Vibrio sp. 10N.261.52.A1 | reverse complement strand
GCAACGTACCATTCGCCCCGTCGGCAGCGAGAAAGAGATATCCGTAGACGTTCGTGTTGTCGCGGCAACCAACAGGAATCTTCAGGAGGAGGTCGAAAAAGGGCACTTCCGCCGCGACCTATTTTACCGACTCAATGTACTTAAGATTGATGTGACTCCGTTACGCGAACGACCATCCGATCTGATTGAGCTTGTTCCATATTTTACGCGCCTTTTATCGAGTGAATTAGGTATGCCGATACCTAATTGGGCACATGAAGATATCTTAGCGATGAATGAATACGAATGGCCGGGCAATATTCGCGAGCTTAAAAACCTCGTGGAGCGCTGCATTCTGTTAGACAAACCACCAGCTCACTATTGGCGAGAGATAAATGGCGACCCGGCACCTGCGAGCATTTCAGTGACGGTGTCACATGGTGCTGAAGTGCCGAACTTAAATACAACGGACGCTGCTGAAGGCTATCCAAACACTTGGACACTTAAAGAAGTGGAGAAAGCACATATCGAACAGCTTGTGAGTTTTCACGATGGTAATAAGTCTGCAGCGGCAAGAGACCTTGGCGTTGCTCGTAAAACCTTAGAACGCAAATACAAAGACTGGAACACAGAAGGCTCAGAATATGCCGATTAGACGTCAGTGGTGGGCAAAGTGGGCGTTCCGCTTCAAAACCATGGTGCGCTACCGTTTACTGTTTCTCACGTCAGCACCGATCTTTCTTACACTGTGCGCGCTCGTTGCGATCACCTTTTATTGGTCTGTTCACTATACGTGGCAAGGCGCTTTGATCGATGTTGATGAACGTCTCGACGTCGCAGACAACAGTATTCATCTGATTCAAAACCAACAAGCTTATAACGTGCGCGCATTTGCTGAGTCTTACAACTTTCGAATGAAGCTTGCGAACGACGTGCCTCAAGATGAACTCATTCGTTGGGTCTCAGAGAATAAGTCACGATACGAGCTCGATTTTTTACGCTGGCGCAGCGTAGAAAGCATGGAAAAGAAGCTTGAATATCTGAATCTCACACATAAATCATCGTTTTTCAGTGTGTTAGACAGTAGTGAACTCGATTACTTAGATCGTGATCTTGCAAAAAAGGCAGAGGTTCCGATGCTTAATGGTCATGATGTTGAAACACGTGGCTTGGTTAGCCGTACTATCGTATCTATTAAAGATAAACATGATCATGTGATCGGCTTTCTTGATGGCGGGATCTTGTTGAATAACAGCACTCAGTTGGTCGATCAAATCAGCAACCTGATCTATCCGCAGAGAAAGGGCTTCAACCGTCATGTAGGAACCGTCACCGTATTTCTTGACGACCTTCGTGTGAGCACTAACGTGCCATTAAGCAGTGAAGACAGTGTAGGGCGTGCAATTGGTACGCGAGTTTCTCACGAGGTTCACTCTAAAGTCTTAAACGAGGGCAAAGAGTGGCTCGACAGAGCATATGTATACGATGCATGGTACATCACGGCTTATCAACCAATTCACGACCAGTTTGGCAACGTGATCGGCATGCTATATACGGGTTACCTAATCTGGCCGCTCATTGAAACCTACCTGACTAACCTTGGCGAAATCAGTATAACTATCGTTCTGTTGTTGCTTGTTTCAGGTTTGATCGTTCACAGAGGTGCGCGCGATCTTTTCAACCCTATCGAACGCATTCATAAAGTGGTGAAGCTAGTACAGATGGGGCAAGACAAGCGAATTGGTACGTTAGGACTGGATGATCAACATGAGCTTACCTTACTTGCTAAACAATTCGACAAGATGTTGGATCTGCTGCATGAGCGCAATCAAGAGATTCAACAAGCGGCGTTAGAACTCGAGTGTAAAGTCCATTCTCGCACCGCTAGTTTGAAAGAGAAAACCGAAGAACTCGAGCTGCATATCAAGCTGCTAAATCAAGCTAGAGATAAGCTGGTGGTCAATGAGAAACTGGCAGCGCTCGGTGAGCTAACCGCAGGTATTGCTCACGAGATCAACAATCCAACAGCGGTAATCC
>NZ_MCYD01000111.1:0-1660 GCF_002876325.1 Vibrio sp. 10N.261.52.A1 | reverse complement strand
GATGTCAGATTTGGTGCTAATGGCTTAGATGTCAACTTTGCCTCGATTGAGAGTATTCTGACTGGCGGCGTAAGTTTCGATGTGGCCGAGAGCATTAAACCGGGCGCCCAAATCAAAGAGAACCTAAAAGAGTACACGCTGTATGACAATTACGACGCCGTATTGCAGGGCAAATACACGACCTCGCTTGATTATGTGTTGTTGTTTGAAGAGTCGGTTCGTGGCTTGAGAAAAGGCGCACCTGTGGAATATCGTGGTGTGCGAATAGGTACGGTCGATACGGTGCCGTTGCAGATACGTATGGACAAAGATGGCAAGGTTTCGAACCGTATTCCTATCCTTATTAAACTCGAAATTGAGCGAGTTTCTGAAGTCTTCAGGCAAGTGAATGCAAAAACCTTTGCTGAACGGGTCAAATTGCAGATGGGAGAGGGGCTAAGAGCGACCTTAAAAACAGGTAACCTTCTCACCGGGGCACTGTTTGTCGATATTAACTTTTATGAAGACGAAGAGCCTTATGAACCAAGAGAATTTGATGGTTATCAAGTATTCCCTGTCGTCGCTGGTGGCTTAACGGAAATTCAAAAACAGATCACCGACTTCCTTGATAAGATCAATGAGCTTCCACTGGATGCCACTATCGCTAACCTAAATGGTTCACTGGCTTCGTTAGACAGTACCTTGAAGAGCATGGATGAACTGCTTGATAGCGAGGGCGCGAAAGCCTTGCCACAAGATATCAGTGAAACCATGAAGCAGCTTGAGGTGACGTTAGATAGCTATGATGAAGACTCAGATGCTTATAAACAGCTCATTAGTGCGTCTGAAGAGTTAGAGCATGTGCTGAAAGAACTCCGCCCGTTGATCAAAGTATTAAACGACAAACCCAATGCGTTGGTGTTTGGTAGCGATGTAGAAGAAGACCCGATTCCAGTTAAGGGAGTGGAATAATGAGAAAACTATTTATATCACTGATTGTATCGTTCGGGCTTTTTGGGTGCTCTTCTCCCACTGATGGCACTCATGCTTATCTTCTACCAGAAAGTACGCTAGATAAGCCCATATTCAAGGTAAAAACTCGAGTCGACTTACCTGATTATCTCGACACCATCGGCATTGCGTATCGCAAGTCTGAAAATGAACTGGTTTCTGCGCGTAAACATGTTTGGGCTGAGAATCTAGAAGGGTTACTTGAAGAGCGTATTGACTCTTCCGATGCATCAGGGGAGTCGGATAAAGAGTTGATTATTACTTTCGAGCAGTTCAATGGTTCTTACACTGGCAATGCAGAAGTAAAAGGAACTTGGGTCTTGAGCGAGCAAGACGTGGAATTAGCACGAGCGGAATTTGAATCTAATACGCCATTAAAAGAGTCGGGGTATGATTCGCTTGTCGAAGCTTTAGGGGAGGGGCTGGATGAGGTGCTTGCAGATATTCAGTCGCAATTGCCGTGATTATCAGAAGAATATCTAGGACGTTGCCGATATTAACTTGAGAACCTCGAATCAAATTAATGAGAATATGAGAAAGCCACCGTTGATACAGTGGCTTTCTTATAATTTACGCTTGTTGAAAATTATCCATACTTATTAATAAATGCAATAACATGCTTATTGCTAAGTAGCTCTATTTTATCGATCGTTAGAATACAGTATGCGTA
>NZ_MCYD01000110.1:0-552 GCF_002876325.1 Vibrio sp. 10N.261.52.A1 | reverse complement strand
GAGATTAGAAGTACAACAAAAAAGTGCAAGTAAATAGCAAGAAAATCCTAACCAAATATAACGTTGAGCTCTAGATTTAGTTTACAGGTAAATAAACCTGTAATGTAAATCAAGGAGAGATTCTCATGAGTAAGTTTTTGAAAAGTTGTAAAGAATTCATGAATGATGAAGAAGGTCTTACTGTTATCGAGTATGTAATTGGTGCTGCCATGCTTGTTCTTGGTCTGACTACAATATTTTCCGGGATCGGTAATACATTGTCGAACAAACTCAGTGCTATTGTGAACGCGATAAGTACGACAACTGCTCCATAGTCGTTATGCATGTAAAGAGAATTAAAAAGCAGAAAGGCTTCACCATTGTTGAATACATCATTGGTGCGGCAGTGCTTGTTCTGCTTTCTTGGGCAATATTCTCAGGTATAGCTACGGCATTAATCAGTAAGTTTGTCATGATTGTTTCAGGTGTATAAATGAATGATAAGTGAATCTCTAGTTTTTTGGGCGCTATTGATTGTTATATCGGTATTTGATGTTAAAGAAAATATAATAC
>NZ_MCYD01000109.1:0-1105 GCF_002876325.1 Vibrio sp. 10N.261.52.A1 | reverse complement strand
ACTCTTGCGTTTGACCTTCCCATTTCCTTTGGAAACGTGGCTCTATGGCTAAACTCTTAACGGTTTCTATCCCATTGAGCGATTCCGTTAGAAAAGCGGTATTCTTGGCACCACAACTAAATTGAGCTTCAATTCTATGCTTTAGTGGCTTGGAGCTCAGACCTGCAACCAAAGCATAGAATGGGATACTCGCAAGAACGAGTAACGTTAATGGAGCAGATAGAGAGTACATAACCGCAAAAAAGACAAACGTAAAACTGACATCAACAAACAATGTCAACGTTGCTCCTGTTAAAAAGTGACGAATGCTATCTAACTCCCTTACTCGCATAACAATCGTACCGACTTGGCGTGTTTTAAAGTAAAGCAACGGTAAACCCAATAAATGCTTGAACAACGTACTGCCGAGTCGAATGTCGACTCGGGTAGTCGTATGAGAAAGTAAGTATTCACGCAGCCCCTTTAATACAACTTCGAACAAGCCAACCACTACCAATGCCATAACTAAAACGTCAAGCGTTGACAATGCTTGATGCACCAGCACCTTATCCATAATAACTTGGAAGAAGAGAGGAAGAATAAGTGCAAGCATTTGAAGAAATAAAGAGATGACTAAGATTTCGCTAAAAAGCTTGCGATGACGAACGAACTCAGGAATAAACCACGAAATATCAAATTTGCTCCCACTTTCATGGTACTGAATAACTTGATCAGTCCATTCATCTTGGAGAGTCTCTATGGGTATGACTTCTGGAGAAGCTTGATGAGGATGTTGAACAAGTGCTTGCTTATCTGACAACTTAGCAAGCACGACAAACCCTCCACTTTTTTGCTTGTAAGCAAGTGGAAGTTCGGCAGCCGTTAACTTTTTTTCTTTAAGCCTTTTAAGTCTCAGTTGCCCCCCGCTCTCCTTGGAGACTTTTTGGAGTATGCTTTTCAAAGAGCTCCCAGAATGCTCTACTGGCATTTTGTATGGATTACCTTCGAGCTTGAGCAAAAACTGAGAACTTACTAACGCGCTTTTGACAAGCGTATCGTCTTTTAAGTAAGCCCTAACCATGACGTTTAATTAACTATCTGATTTATATTTATAAAGTCATGATAC
>NZ_MCYD01000108.1:0-4076 GCF_002876325.1 Vibrio sp. 10N.261.52.A1 | reverse complement strand
GATCTACGCAGGGGTAAGTGAAATCATTACTCAGTTTCAGCCGGATGTATTTGCCATTGAGCAGGTCTTCATGGCAAAGAATGCGGATTCAGCACTTAAGTTAGGTCAGGCTCGTGGTAGCGCAATTGTGGCCGCTGTAAATGCAGATTTGCCGGTTCATGAATACGCCGCTCGTTTGATTAAACAGGCGGTGACAGGTAATGGTGGTGCTGATAAGTCTATGGTTCAGAATATGGTAATGAGTATGCTTAAGTTACCAGCGAGACCACAAGCCGATGCTGCCGATGCGTTAGGCGTAGCGATCACTCACGCCAACACCAACAAAACCTTGATTGCGCTGGCAGGTAAAGCGACAGGCGCAAGAAAAGGGCGCTATCGTTAACTCTCTCCGCCAGTTAGCTTCCTTCATATATCACTTCCCCTCGTTATACTGATGAGCCTTGCGTTTGGTTAGGCTCATATCAAAGCAATATGCCGCTAAATCCCTGACGAAATGAGATCTTTCGAACAGAACCTAGATCATAACATTGCGTCCCATTTAACATGATATTAACATTGGTCGGAGGTCTTATAAGTTAATCAAGGATGATCACTGATGAACCCTATCAAGTTGTGGCGCGTGCTATTTCTGCCCAAAACTCGCGAATGGAACAACAATCAAACCAGACAAGCCGACATCTTATTACTTTTCACTTTCATCGCTTTCTTTGTCGGTATCTACAGCTTAATCAAATGGACAAAACATGGAGAGCAGCTGCTTGTTGCTACTTCTGTGTTCCTTATCGTCTTTGAACTGCTCTCAGCCATGCTACTTCGTATTACTGGAAAACCAAGTTTGGCACTTAACTTTGGCTTTGTGGGTATGGCGGTACACGCACTGAATATCATTTATCAAAGTGGCGGTGTGGTGGACTCTACGCAGGCCTATTGGGTGCCTTTGTTAGTGGTTGCTTTCTTTTTATCAGGAACACGTATTGTCGCTTTGGTGTGGAGTGGGCTGGTGATTGGTGTCTCCTTGGTGATGACGTCCGCTCATTTGAACGGATTCATATTTCCACAGTTAGTGCTTACTCCGGAAGCGGTGGTTGTCGAAACATGGTCTGGCGTGATTATGCCGCTGGTGGTGATCTGCATTGCACAAGCGTTTACGGCCAAGCAAAAAGAAGTCGCTATCGAGATGGCAGAAGAAGCGATTTCGGAGAGTCAGCAGGTCGCCAACAAAGCGACACAAAGTGAACGGCGCTTGTCAGTTGTGCTCGACCAAGCCAACTCGAATTCAGAAAGCTTACAGGGTGTCTCTGTACATCTAGAACAACAGTCACAAGATTTACATGCACAAGTCGAAGTATTGAACATCAATTGTGAATCTCAGGCGAGTGCAGCTGAGGAGATGAGTCAGCAACTGCACCAGATGACGCAAGGTATCGCAGAGTCGAATTCGTTCGTCGGTGAACTCAAAGAGCGCAGTGAAGCCGTTGGCACGAAAGCGCAAAAGAGTTCCGAATCTCTTGAGGCGTCGACCGGAGCCATCAGTCAAATCATACAAAGTAACCAAGAGATCATGAAGGTCGCTGACTTAATCACTTCGGTAGCAGAGCAGACCAACTTACTCGCGTTGAACGCCGCAATAGAAGCGGCTCGCGCAGGCGAGCAGGGGAGAGGTTTTGCTGTGGTAGCCGACCAGGTAAGGGAGCTGTCAGCAAAAAGTAGTCATTCAGCCATCGAGATCCGAAGCTTGTTGGATCGTAGTAAAGTGGAAGTGGAGCATGGCAGAGCGATCATCGAAACTACGGCCAATGAAATGAACGGCATTATTTCAGAGGTTCAGACTATCTCTACTGATGTGAACCAATTGACCGATATTATGGCGATGCAGATGGATTCTCTAAAAGAGCTCGATCTTGCCAGCTCTGAAGTGGCGCAGAGCGTTGCCGAAACCAAATCTGTGTCGAGTTTGGTTGCCAACTATGGCTCTGCACTGACTGGACATGTCACTTCAGTCAAGGAATTGGTTGAAAGCCTAAATCGCGTGGTCTCCCAAGCTAAACAGGCTTAAATAAATCCCTCGAAAACCCACAAAGAACTGGATAAGCATCCAGTTCTTTTATATTCTGTCCCTCAAATTAAATTCCATCAAGAGAGTGAATTGTGATCGGACGTCTACGCGGTACATTAATAGAAAAACAGCCACCAGAATTATTGATTGAAGTCAGTGGTGTTGGTTACGAAGTACAAATGCCAATGAGCTGTTTTTATGAACTACCGAACGTAGGCGAAGAAGCAATTATCTATACGCATTTTGTAGTACGTGAAGATGCGCAGCTCCTTTATGGCTTCAATACGGTTAAAGAGCGTGCGCTGTTCCGCGAAGTGATCAAAGCGAACGGTGTTGGCCCTAAACTTGGCCTTGGTATCCTTTCTGGTATGACGGCGAGCCAGTTTGTTCAGAGTGTTGAACGCGAAGACATTTCTACGCTAGTGAAACTTCCTGGTGTTGGTAAGAAAACCGCGGAACGTCTTGTTGTCGAAATGAAAGACCGCTTGAAAGGGTGGGGTGCAGGCGACCTGTTTACTCCTGCGACTGACGCGGCGCCAATAGACTCTATGCCAACAGTTCACGATGCTGAAGAAGAAGCGGTAAGTGCACTGCTTGCATTGGGCTATAAGCCGACTCAAGCTTCTAAGGTGGTTTCTCAAGTGGCTAAAGAAGGTATGACGAGCGAACAGCTGATTCGCGAAGCCTTGAAATCGATGGTCTAATCGAACTTGATGATACAGCCATAGTTAAATCGAAAGGTTAAGGTATGGCTGATAAAAGATACTTGTACCTAGCGTGTCGGCTCTTATTCCTCGATGTTAGGTCAAACGAGTGTTTACCTTCGCTTTCTTTAACGTCGGTGATACTTTTAACAAGAATTGAAAGAAAACAGAGCTAACCCTCTCAAATTGGAACTCTCTATGATTGAAGCAGATCGCCTCATTGCTCCTGACAACCCGGTCTTTAAAGATGAAGATGTTATCGACCGTGCAATACGACCAAAGGCGTTAGCCGACTATCAAGGTCAGGACCACGTTCGTGACCAGATGGAGATTTTCATCAAAGCGGCGCAATTGCGTAATGAAGCACTTGATCATCTGTTGATATTTGGTCCTCCAGGCTTGGGTAAAACCACATTGGCGAACATTGTTGCCAATGAGATGGATGTAAACATTCGCACCACTTCTGGGCCGGTGTTAGAGAAAGCCGGCGACTTAGCGGCGCTGCTGACCAACCTTGAAGAAAATGATGTCCTATTCATTGATGAGATCCACCGCTTAAGCCCTGTGGTTGAAGAGGTGCTGTATCCAGCTATGGAAGATTACCAATTGGACATCATGATTGGTGAAGGCCCAGCGGCGCGCTCTATCAAGATTGACTTGCCACCGTTCACTCTGATTGGTGCAACGACGCGTGCTGGTTCACTGACCTCTCCACTGCGTGACCGTTTTGGTATTACTCAACGTCTCGAGTATTACAAAGTAGAAGACTTGCAAAACATCGTACAGCGCAGCGCTGACTGCCTTGGCCTTTCGATGGAAGCAGAAGGGGCGTTGGAAGTGGCTCGCCGAGCTCGTGGTACACCACGTATTGCCAACCGTTTACTGCGCCGCGTCCGCGATTATGCGGAAGTAAAAGGGGACGGACATATTTGTCCTGAGGTCGCAGACAGCGCACTGAACATGTTAGATGTTGATGCTAAAGGTTTTGACTATATGGACAGAAAGCTTCTATTGGCAATTATGGAGAAGTTTGGTGGCGGCCCAGTTGGTATCGACAATATGGCTGCAGCAATTGGTGAAGAGAAAGACACCATTGAAGATGTATTGGAGCCTTATCTAATACAGCAAGGTTATCTACAAAGAACACCAAGGGGCCGAATCGCGACTGATAGAGCCTATTTACACTTTGGGATAGACCTACCGTCTAATCGCTAAATTATTCATTTTTAAAGATCCCAGTTGCATAAGCGCTGGGATTTTTTGCGTTTTACTGAATAACAACTCTTTGCGCGAGTCGCTATAAAGCTCAAATAGGG
>NZ_MCYD01000107.1:0-239 GCF_002876325.1 Vibrio sp. 10N.261.52.A1 | reverse complement strand
TTTGGTGAATGAGTTTGGTGAAATTGGCGTTGATGGAAGTTTATTCGAAGGCAATCAAACTAAACAACAGCAAGTTTTTATTCGCGAAGTACCCGGTGGCTGCATGTGCTGTGCAGCTGGGTTACCGATGCAGATAGCACTCAATCAATTGCTTTCAGAGGCGAAGCCAGACCGCTTGCTGATTGAGCCTACTGGGCTTGGCCACCCAAAAGAAGTGTTAGAAGTATTATCTTCTGAAC
>NZ_MCYD01000106.1:0-259 GCF_002876325.1 Vibrio sp. 10N.261.52.A1 | reverse complement strand
GCTGGTATTGGTAGTGGCGACTTGCGTATTAACCAAGTGGTTAATCACATCAATGCGTTAGTGAACAAGCCTACGGCGGAAGAAGAAGACAAGAAAGCATTAGAGAAACTGCTTGAGTCGGAAAGCAAGCCAGCACAGCAGAGTCGCCCTAAGAAAGACGCGGTAGTAGTAGAAGGCGTTGATAATCTAATGACGCACCTTGCTCGCTGTTGTCAGCCGATTCCTGGTGATGTGATTAAAGGTTACATCACTCAAGGCC
>NZ_MCYD01000105.1:0-873 GCF_002876325.1 Vibrio sp. 10N.261.52.A1 | reverse complement strand
TAAGAATAGTTCGCCTCACTATCGCTTAATTATAATTATTAAAAATGTTAAGTACGTCCAATTTTTGAAATTTTCTTCACCTTGTCCATACTTTCACTTATCTCAATCGGAGATAAAATTAATGGAGTTTGTATGAGACATTTTCTAATCATTGTTACGGCTATTTTTAGCTTGTCATTCGGAAGCGCTCTAGCGAGCAGTCAATCACCTGGTAATGGTAATATGGGACCTATTGTTAAGTGTTCAGATGGTAACGCGGTCACTCATGTACCACTACTGATCTGTAAACATTACGGCGGAAAAGTGCTGTGATAGGTAGGTAAGTCAGGCTAGTAATATCATTTACAGCCTGACTAATATTTATTACTGAAATGATCTAAGTACGGCCGGATAAATTGTTTAAGATAGGACAATCCGTAGAAGCATCACCAGGGCAGTCATGTACCCACGATTGCAATTGGGCCTTCATTTTATTGAGCTCCGCAAGTTTCAATTCTATTTCATCTAACTTCTGAGTCGCTTTCTGTTTTACTTCAAAGCTCTGTCTATTGGGGTTCATGGCTAACTCAACTAAGGATTTACACTCATCAAGTGTGAACCCAACCATTTTTGCTCTGAGCACGAACTCTAGTTGCTCGATATGAATCTCACCGTATTGCCTGTAGCCATTTTCTGAACGATGTGGAGGGCTCATCATGCCTTTACTTTCGTAAAAACGAATGGATTTCGCTGTTGTACCAACACGTTTAGCTACTTCACCGATATTCACAATATTACCTGTAAGCTTAAAATGAAAAACCGCAGTACTGCTGTTATACAATACTGCGGTTGAAAAACATAGTTTGGAGCTTAGGTTAAAGGCTTACTCTTGCT
>NZ_MCYD01000104.1:0-454 GCF_002876325.1 Vibrio sp. 10N.261.52.A1 | reverse complement strand
TTATTGGAGAAAAAGTCGCCTAAATAATTGTTAACGTATGTTGCCTTTCTATATATTCTATCTTAGATCATCCTTTCATTAAGTCAGATTTATGAAAACCAAACTTATCACTCGAGAAGGTTATAACAAGCTCAAAGCAGAACATGACCACTTATGGCACGAGAAACGCCCTGAAATTACTAAGATAGTCACTTGGGCGGCAAGCCTTGGAGATCGCTCAGAAAACGCAGATTACACCTTCAATAAGCGTCTACTTCGTCAGATCGATCGCCGAGTTCGTTTCTTAAGAAAGTTCCTACCTGATGTCACGATCGTTGATTACTCGCCACAACAAGAAGGTAAGGTATTTTTCGGGGCTTGGGTCGAAATCGAGAATGATGATGGGGAAAATAAGAAGTTTCGAATTGTCGGTCCAGAAGAGATCTACGGCGATGCTAAAGGTTATATCTCTATC
>NZ_MCYD01000103.1:0-6758 GCF_002876325.1 Vibrio sp. 10N.261.52.A1 | reverse complement strand
GATTTAAGTCTTTTATTTTAGATAGAGGTGAATGTAATGAAAAACGTGAATGTAATGAAAAACAATGCGCTCACTACCGTGAGTTTTTTGCTTCTCCCTCTACTCGGTTGTCAGGAGGAAGGAGAGGTACAGAAGGAATTTGTCGAAAAGAAAGTCTTTGCTAGAGAATTGCGCCTCTCACAACATGAAATGGTTAGTTTCTCAGAAATAGTGAAGAGTAGACCTCAAACAACCAACAGCAATGAACCTATAGAGTTTGAAGTCATGTCAGGAAAAGAGTTCGTAAAACTGACCAAGGATAAGAAAATCATCGTACTCCAAGATGGTGACGTTCAGCTAAAAAATAAACGGAATGGCGATTTATACTACTTAAAAATTGATTCAAAGGACTTAAGTACGCATTTTTTAAACATCGCTTTCATCGATTTATACACGGGACTCGTGCTGACTGAAGATGTACTTACAGTAGGACACCGTTACGCCTTAGGTATGTCTAGCCGCTTTCCATTTAAGCAGAGCGATGTACAATTGAAGACCCGGTTAGAGAAACTCGCCCAACAAGATGCCGTCGGTAATATCTTCCTTACGCCTACCGAGGAAAGTCTTCAAGACGAAGAAGAGTCACGTTTAATACAAATCCAAGTGAACGGTCGGCAGTACGCGAAATATTTTAAAATACAACAAAAACCGATAAGTGGAAGCAAGCTAATTGCTGATCCTCAAAAGCGTTTCTTACCTGTTGGAGCAAAAGTTGCCCCTTTGGTTTCGTATGTTAACGCGGACGGCAAGGTTCACCCTATTAGAGCGGAGTTGTTAACTTATGTCATTGAAGAGAAAGCATTATCTCTGGCAGAACTCCACGATTTTCTGTCTGATCCTAGGAACATAGGACGTCATGAGATCTTAGTTAAACACCCCAATCTAGTTGAGGCGGCGAGTTTAAATTATGAATTGGTGACGTTGGGTGAGTTTGTGGCCATGTTCGGAGTCACTGTCAATCTGCCATCTTTCCCAGAAACATTACAAGCACATGTCGATGTGCCATATCGTCTTCTTATCACAAGCAACGGAATAGATATCACATCCTTAGTCGAACTCGAAGTAAGCCCTGACGGGGCTGGGAGGATTGAAGACGGCTTTCTTATGGTGTCTGACAAGACGAAAGAAACCTTTTTAGTCTCTGTCTCGATTAACGGGAGTAAACTTTCTTCGTACCTACCGCATCATACCGATTACTACATAGTGAATGTCGATAAAACAGATCTACGGTTAAACCTTACTGTAGCAGATGGCCTTTACACGAGAGGGAATAAAGACTTGCCCGCCCGTTTATTATTGAATGACGTTAATGTCACTAACCGTAACCTAAAGGTTGAATTCATTAACTCCGTCGGTGAAACCGTCCCCGGAAGTGAAGGCAAAAAAGCATGGTCAACCTGCAATTTGAGTTTCTCTGATCCATGGGCAATGGTTCTTTTTGATGACAACATTTATGGAGTGCCAGGAAATCAAACACTTGAATCATTGTTCACGTTTGACTGTCGTGAAAGAGATTATATCAACCCCATCCAAGCTATCGATTTTGTGGCGATAAGCAGTATGGAGATTCAGGAGGTGATAACCCCATATGGCGCACCTTCATTAAAACACTTCGCAGAGAATGGTACTTATAGAGTATCGTATGATAAATTTGGTCAGCAAGCCGTTCAGATTAATGTCTCTCCCTATCTGAAGGACATTTTCAATCATTACAGCAAAAACTGGCTGATAGGGCCGTACACAGTGTCAGGCTCTGAAGAGCTCATTGTAGATTCACGGGGAAACCTAACGTTTTTAGACAGTTTCCAACCAACCCTCCTAACCCTCCAATTTCAAGGGGAGGAACAAATAACCTATGATATTGAGGTTGATTACAACAGTATCGAAGCATCTGATACTCACATCTATAATCAAAATCATCATTCCATGACTCTTGCCAAAAATATTGAATTAAATGGTCAACAGCTATCTTTGGCTGATATCCCTTACCTAAAATACTCGGTGCCAATCACGGTAAGTGCGATAAGTGAAGAAGGTGAAAATACAGATATTACTTCTTATATTCAGTTTAAGGCCGATAAAAACACTGAGAATGATGCCATCATTTTAAGCGGTAATCGGTTGTACATGAACACTCAAGGGCCAGCGGGTCAATATCAATTTAACTTGTTCGATAAAGATTACAGGCAAGAGTTATCAAGCGTCATTTTTAACGTCGTCGATACGATGAAAATACATCTCATTAGAGGTCCAGCTTTAAATACGCCAATTCCCGTAGGCTCAATTGGACGCTTGGCATTTAAAAGAAAAGATGGGTCAGATTACGAAATCCTTCTCAATCGAACGACTTCTTACTTAAGGGCTTATCAATACCTGTCTGCGATGTATAGCAACATTTTTTCGAAATCAGGGGGGAATATTTTACCAATAGATGTTAATACCAATACAATCAATACAATAGGTTCATATTATCGAAATGGCTTTGGTATTAGTGATAATCTTATGGCTGAACTGGAACAACCCATTCAATATGACTTTGAGATTATCGATCCATCAGGAAACTTGTTATTTACACAGTCCCACTAACTGATTATCGGTCGATTAACAAAGAAATAGACTAAGAATGCCGTCTAGAGCGGCATTCTTTTCTAAATAATCATCCTCGATGTACTCAATATCCCAATAAAAATAGAGAGGTTGCGAAATAAAGATGGTCTATTGTTCGACGATCAATTTAACGATGGCGGGATGGTTACTCTTTCTGGAGTAGTACGTTTGGGCTCTTGTCATTATCTAATCCTCTTAGGTAACGTAGGACCATTTCATTACTTTTCCAATCCCCTAATTGAATCAATTGCGTTAAGCTCAGACCGGCATGGTAGCCATCTTGTAGGGCACCAACACGGCTAGAGTGACCACTCCATACATCCCTATGTCCGTCACCTGAGATGACAATATCTCCACTCTCCAACAAGACCTCATGCGCGCGCTGATAGATTCGGTCTATCGTCATACCGGACATTGGTGTTTGCCGGTATCCGGCAGGGCGAGAGCCCTTAACCGTGAGCCAACAAAACACAAAGTCTTCATCATCTAAGCACGTACAGTAAGTGTCCAAATAGCATTTGACTATGGATGAAAAATGTCCGGTCAAACGCTTAGGCTCAGGACTGATTGTTGTTTTAGATGTGACACGTTCGATATTCAAATCACCATTTTCTAAGAATTTAATGTGCTTTTTGCGGATTTTACCGACTTCACCCTCACGGAGCAATGTACCGTAAGAGAGGGTTAACACCGCGAGATCTCGAAATGGTACTGCGCGCTTTTTGTTTCCCCATACCTCCATCAGGTGGGTTAAGTGATGTTTTCTGAATGGCTTGGCTTGCAGTTCAATCACTTGCGATCCAGTGATTTCCATTTCATCTTTTGGTAATGATTTAAAGAAAGTGGCGATGACCGGAAGCTTGGTGATGTCATCAGTATTCATGATTTTATGGAACAGGCTAAGTTGAGCTCTATATTGTTTTAGTGTATTAATTTTTATGCTCTGGGAGAGCTTGAGTTCTTTGAACCAGATCAGCAACACAGGGGCATGAATGGGGAAGCTATAGGCCTCTTTCGATTTGCAGTAGACATCCCATTTACGAATAACGAACGCAAGCATCCTTAATGTGTGTGTACTTAAGCCGCCGCGATGTTCTTCAAATTCACGCAAATGGGTTAAAACGGGAGGTAATGATGTCCAATCAGGATCAAAACTATCGGTTAGATCCGGAAAGTTAAGTTTAAATCGACTCAGTTTTTCTTTTTGCTCTTCCCACTGTTGGAGCGTTTTTTTTGTGCTTTGAAATTGTGACAGTGTCACTTGAGGTTGTTTTCTCGTTGGGAGGTTTGAGTGGGACATGTCATAACTTTCAGGCAAATAGTGTGATATAACTGTAATTATATCACACTATGTTTTGATACCAAATGCACCAGCGAATGACGCATTAACTCACAACAAAATCATCGCTTGGTATCTGATTAATTAGTCATAAATTATAAATGGGTCCGCTCTATTCACCACTGACCAAGGGCATTTAATTTTGAGGGGGATATTGATGCATAACGTCGTTTGTTATCACTCAAATTTCTTAATTATTTTCAAGAATAGTGTCTGCGATGTGCTTCGAAAGATCCTTAGGCAAGGTCGTACAAACTTGTCACTGCGAAATGATGGCGTGGATCTCAATCGATTGAGATAGCCGAAAGGCTTGCTCACGAAGATGAAAAACGTCCTGTTAAACGCTTAGGCTCAATACTAACGGTTGTTTGGAGGTGACACGTTCGATATTTAAATCACCATTTTCTAAGAACTTAAGGTGATTTTTATGAATTTTCCTGACCTCACCCTCACGGAGCAATGCACCGTAAGAGAGGATTAACACCGCCAGATCTCGGAATGGTATTGCGCGCTTTTTGTTTTCCCACACATCCATCAGGTGGGTTAAGTGAGGTTTTCTGAATGGCTTGGCTTGCAGTTCAATAACTTGAGAGCCAGTGATTTTCATTTCATCTTTTGGTAATGATTTAAAACGGCTGTTTGAATTTAGTGCTACATTGAATATTACATGAAAATCCTACTTCAAAAGGAACTGAACCCCCGTCCGCTTATTCTTTTATGTAGCCTTATTCTAGCGATATAGACCAAAATATTCTAATAAGGTGTAATGAAAATTGTCTAATGATTTTCCTTCAATCTACACAAATCATGGTTCTTAAAACCCTTCTGCAAGTAGCTTAAGAAAGCTCGATACCTCTTCATTTGTGAACTTAGACTCATGCTTCATCTCTCGGCTAAGAACATCCATCAACGCCTCTTTCTTAAATAACTCATCTTGTAGAAACGTTTCAGTTTGTTCTGAAGCTATAGCTGCGATATCAGCCCCAAGCTTACAAGCACTGGCTTTCAGTTCATCATATTCTTGTGCCTCCATGAAACCGTCGTCGTAGAGAGCATTAAAGACAAAAGGGATCTTACTATATGAGCTGATAAGATATAGGAGATCTGTCGCATCTTTTTTTCGCTTATCACTTTCTCTGTCTAGCCAAGCAACCAACTTTAAGAGTGCTACTCCAGCAGGACCGCAAACAGGCAAGATTAACTCTGGCTCTTCTTGCACTAGAACTTGCCACGCGTTGTCTAATGCTTCTTGAAACCCTAACACATTCATCACAAAGTCTCCTTTAGGAGGCCAAGCGATGTTGTTGTCATCGGCGATCTCTCCAAATGGAACGATGTCTAGTTCCCAAGGCATGCCGTCACTACATTCCCTATGAAAACGGTGACTTACCTGTTTATCTTGGGTGAAGCCTACGGCAATCAAATTTATGGCTAGATTATGGAACTGATCCCAAGATTCCACGCAGATGCCAAAGTCCACATCTCTAGTACCTCGTTCGATTTTCGCGTCAAATCCATGAACGAGCACGAGATCGCGAGCCATTGCTCCAACAATCATATAAGGGATAGTTAACTTTTGAGCTTCAGTGTTAACATCGAAGTAAAGCTCAGTAAGGCCTTTAGGGAACTTCTTGTCAATAGTGATGTAAGTATTGGTCATATAGCTTATCTGCAACCTCAAGGTTTCTGACATTGTCTGACGCTAATAGCTCAGCATAAACAATTAAAGGGTTAACTAAACTTTCTAGGGGGCCTTTTAAAATCTCTAATTCTGTAAATGGCTCGACTAACTCTATTTGTACAGAAGAGTGCTCATCTTCACGAACCTGTTTTAAACGCCCGTGTCGTAACAATAACTGGTGATTTTCTTTGGAGATGTATACACGTGCTTTGTTTGAGTTTAAAAAGTGGGTGTATCGATCGGCTGCTGCATCCCCACCAAGCAATGCATTGCATTGACTTAACAATTTGTCACTATACCAATCGATATTGCCTGTCGTGTATTTGATTGTAGGGCGACTTTTTCTTAACAGATAGCCATACTCTTTTGCCCACTTCTGCATAAGATTTGTTCCTTTCAGAAGCGTTTTTCTGTCCTTGTCAATGTAACCCTGACTGTCTAAATCAAGCATGACATCCCCTATTGTACCAAGGGAGACATTTGAGGCTTTTGCTAATTCTCGATAAGACCACGTGATAGCTTTAGGATTACTTAGTAATACATATATGACCTGTAAGCCTTTCTTTCCAAAAGCCTTTCCTAGAACTTGTTTTTCTTTTGGTATGCTATGAGTTTTCGGTTTGTTGCCTTTGACAAAGATAAAGAATCTGTTTTGGTTAAGATATGCATTTCCGCAGTGATCGATAAATTGTATTTGGGCATCCTTTAATCGTTCAGCTAAAGCTGGATTTATATAGCTTGTCAGAAAAACGTACTGGGAAGGCGATTGATACTGAGTTTTGTAATTTGCTATCTGTACCACTGTCAATGGTGTTTTTTGAGCCACACAGTGAATGAATAAAGGTAATTCAGAGAATTGATAGTCAACTATTCCTGCAATGCCATGTTCTGCGCTATGAAGGATCTCCATGCTTTGAACTGGAATGTGGTATTCCTCACGTAGTCGTGAGTATGCATCTTCAAGAAACTCACTTTCAGTGAAGTGAGGTTTGTGATTATTCATCCTTTGCTCCCGACTCCAACATAGTCTGTATAAGATATCTTATGTTCATTTCTAGCATGTGTACATTTTAAATGAACACTCCCTAAAAG
>NZ_MCYD01000102.1:0-566 GCF_002876325.1 Vibrio sp. 10N.261.52.A1 | reverse complement strand
AATCATACCAATTTTGTGCGGTTTCTTATAGGTCGAATTGATAGAAAATTAACATTTCCTAAGGGGTTTTTGACAATCAATTTTCGCCATGCAGCGTTTGTGTATTTAGGAATGTGAGATAGGGTGCTTATCGGCTGTCTTTTTGCATACGCAGTGCTTGTTGAACAAGGTAAAACTGATACCATGCAGCCATTATTTGGAGAACGCAGACAATGACAATGAGCCTCAAGCAAGCTGAATTAGAACCGCAACAAATGATCGCCCGCCTTGATACGTTTATGGCGAAAATTGAGAACCTAGGTAACGTACTGGGTTTGGATCTGAGTTTTGCTCAAGCGGATCATATCGCGCTAAGAATCAATGAAACGGAATTAGCGAAAGCGGCGCATCAAGCATGGTCTGAATTCGGCTCTACGATTTCACAAGCGATGATCAATGGTCGTCCAATTGTTGTTATTGCTTTTGATGAACCTCTGCAAAGCCGTGGTTGGAACATTGAGTGTCTGGAATTGCCATACCCTGCAGAAGGTAAAATTTATCCAAGCCAAGATTGGGAACATGTCGAG
>NZ_MCYD01000101.1:0-1274 GCF_002876325.1 Vibrio sp. 10N.261.52.A1 | reverse complement strand
TTTCTTAGTTCGTTCGGGTCAAACTGATTGAGTTCCACGCCACCTAGCGTCACTTTACCCATTTGAGGGTCGTAGAAACGTTGCAGCAATTCAAATAGGGTGGTTTTACCTGCACCGGATGGGCCAACTAACGCCAATACTTTACCTTCGTGCGCGGTTAACGACAGGCTGCTTGTTGCTGGTTGATCAGGTCTAGACGGGTAACAGAAGGTCACATTATCAAAAGCGACTTCTGGCGTTAAGTTATCGAGCGATGTTGGATTCTCGACTGGGGCAACGATGTGGCTTTCCACTTGCAGAATCTCAATTAAACGCTCGGTGGCACCTGCCGCACGTTGCAGTTCGCCCATCACTTCAGAAATTGTCCCTAGGGATGAAGCGACCATAATCGCGTAAAAGACAAATGCAGCCAGATCGCCGGCGGACATGGTGCCGTTGATAACATCAGTACCACCCACCCAAAGCATGCCTGCAATCGCACTGAACACGATAACAATCACGCCAGAGATAAGAATCGCGCGCTGTTTTACGCGTTGACGACCAATTTCATAAGCCTTTTCTACTTCAAGTGCGAACGACGCTTTCTCTTGGGCTTCTCGGCTGTAGCTCTGCACGGTTTTGATGTGCTCAATCGCTTCTCCCGCATAAGAGCCAACATCTGACATCGAATCTTGGCTTTTACGTGATAGCGCTCTTACGCGACGCCCGTAAACCAAAATTGGAATCAAGATAAACGGCACCGAAGCCAGCACGATAAGCGTGAGTTTAATGTTGGTGGCAAACAACATGATGATTGCACCAAGGCACATTAGCGCACTGCGCATCGCCATCGAGAACGAAGAGCCGATGATACTCTGAAGCAGGGTGGTGTCTGTTGTGATGCGCGACATGATGTCGCCACTGCCATTGGTTTCAAAATAACTCGGATGAAGTGTCACAACGTGATTGAAGACGGATAAGCGGATATCCGCGCTTACACGTTCACCAACGGAAGAAACCAAATAGAAGCGGAAGAAGGTACCAATAGAGATCAATACCACCACGACCATGATGAATTGGATAGCGCTACCTAAGTCTGATAACGATTGTTGGCTAAAACCCTGGTCAATCAGAAGGCGAATACCGTGTCCCACAGAAAGGGTTAAGCTCGCCGTGAAGATCAAAGCGATCAGAGCTGCAATCACGCGGCCTTTGTAAGGTTGAATAAATTTAATCAGCTCAAGCAAAATGCTGAGGCTTTTCTTCTCTGGTTTTGATTCTGGATTCTGTTGAGC
>NZ_MCYD01000100.1:0-2517 GCF_002876325.1 Vibrio sp. 10N.261.52.A1 | reverse complement strand
GGAACACCAGCACCACCAACAGCATTAAGGGAACGAGCGTTGAGCTGTCCTCTTGAGCTGAAGTCATAAACGCATTGTTCATGGCAATAATGCCCGCTTTATGGAACTCGACATTAGGGTACTGAGCTTGGTACTTGCCGATCATGGCATTGATCGCCGCGATCACTTCTTGCACTTCCGCGGTTTTGTCCACTTCTGGCAGCTGCACGGTTACGTTAACAATCGTCACATCGCCAGAGGCCGACACCAAAGCATTCTTAAGCAACGGTTCGTTGAGGGCGATCTGTTTTACTTTGGCGATGCGCTCTGGTGTGTGCTCGTACTCTTCATACAGCAAGTCTTCTACCAAGAGGTCATCTTCAATGGCTTCGGTGTGCTGATAATTAGCTAGGGAATCGACACGGCTTGAATACGGGATCTGCCACGCATCGACCGTGAGGTTTTGAATCAGGGTGAGAGTTTCAGGGGTGAAGACATTGCCATCTTCAGGTGCGACAACAATCGCAAGGTTGTCGGTTTTTGCAAAGGTGGTTTGGATTTCATCGAACGCCATCAACTGCTTGTTGGTGCCTTCGAAGAAGATGTTGTAGTCCCCTCTAAAGTAGAGGTTCTTAGCCCCTAATGCAGAGAGAATGATGATTGAAAACACCACCAGCAGAACGATAAACGAACGCTTGGTAGGTATTGAGTGCCAACTGTTTAGATCTGTGTTTGCGCTATCGGCATTAAGGTTATCTTGGTTTTGCTGATCGAACGTGGGCTTCTGGCTGTCATGTTTCATCACAGTCTCCATTTGTGACGATTCGTCATATATGTGTCATAAAAAGCCAGCCGAAGCTGACAAAAGACACAATGCTTAGTCAAATACTCAAGAAAACAGCAACCACAGTCGGTTAGTCTCAAGTTTGTGACGAATCGTCAAAAATGGTTATTAATAAACCCACACGTGTGGGCTTAATGGAAGCTATCGACCTACAGACTCTAAGTAAGCGATCTCTTCACTGAACAGTTCTTGCTCTACACGACGCCAAGTTTTGCGGTAATCCCAATCGCTAGAAAGGGGCTGCCAATTGAGGCCGTCTAGAATCATGTTCGCGTTGTGTAATACTGAATACGGGTCTTGTAACCGCTTAATACAATGACTGTTTGATGCATTCTGTGACAAGGCATTTGAACCAAATGCAATTGACCAGTTAGCAAAAACGATGGCATCTGAACCAACGCCAGAAGAGAACTTTAGGTCACCCGCTTCTACCGCTTGGTTAACCATAGAGTCGCATTGTTCAATCACCAACTCTTCCAGCTCATTCATCTCGGCGACGCGTGCACTAGACGCTTTCTCTAGTACCCACGGGCTTTTAGCCATGATCGCACAGGTTGATAGTACCGGTTCCATGCGAGCATAGATTCGGTAAGCAACGTGCAGTGCGACGATCTTTTCACGTGTGTTGCCTTCAAACTCTCCAGAACGAGCAAACATCATTGCTTCTGTTTTAAGAGAGTGAATACATAACGCTAAAACGACGTCTTCTTTGCTGCAAAAGTGATTGTAGATTGTCCCTTTAGAATAAGAGCTCGCTGCCGTTAGCTTGTCCATCGTTAGGTTTCCGAACCCTTGTTCTCGAACCAGATCTTTTGCCAACAACATCAACTCTACTTCTCGGTCTGCAATAGACTGCTGCTTTTTAGACAACACGCCTTTGCAACCAAAGATACCTTGTTTATCGCCTTTACAACCAAAGCCAAACATAATTTCTCAGTCCGTATTTTAGCTTAACTATTATTTAAGCTTAGCCAGTATTTAAAACACTCCTATCCAATATGTTAACACGAATAGTAAATTCATGTAGTTAACCATTTTGTGACGCTTCGTCATTTTTGACTTATCGTCATAATAGCTCATTTATTGATCATATCAAGATGTTTTATAAATTTAATATGATCTGTGAATAACTGGGTGAATAGATGAGATAATTATCAATAGCAAAAATGTGTGATGGGTATGTGAACATCCTACGAAAAAATTGGCGTGTCATGCTGTCTTTATGGGGCAAACCTCTCCTTATGGTTAATATTTGTCTCACTGATGTGGTTTTCTGCTAAGTTGCTATAAATTCAGTAAGGGGTGACTTACAATAGAGTCAACGACCTACCTTTTTTGAGAACACGATATTGAGCGCCAAATATTCTTATTTAGCTTGGCAAGTGAATACTTCTAGCCCAGCAGAAAAGCTTGTTTTATTGATGCTTGCAGACAGTGCGGATGAATCCGGTTACACCAATGTGTGCCTGCAATCGGCAAGTCAGCTTTGTGCTCTCTCTACGTTTGGTTTAGCCGACTGCCTTAAGTGCCTAGTCGACCAAGGTATTCTCGATAAGGTAAAAGTAGACTATCGAGATCAAAAAGAGATCCACGTATTCAAACTGCTCATTGAGCAAGAGCAAGCTGCGGCGCCCGTTGAGGCTCAGCCGGTCAATAGTATTCCGGTCTACTCTACGGCACCTGCACCTGCACCT
>NZ_MCYD01000099.1:0-566 GCF_002876325.1 Vibrio sp. 10N.261.52.A1 | reverse complement strand
CTACGAGAGGGAGTGAATGTAGCTGATCAGATCGTAGGTTTTAGGTTTAGTTCCAATGAATTACGCAACAAAGCCTGTTCAGCAACACAAAAGTCGACTATCCCCAAAACCCTGTCCAACCTTTATTACCCGATAATCTAATCCGAGATACCCGACAAGCACGTCTCCTTCATACTGTAGCGCACGAAAATGAGGGAGTTGTTTAAAGTAGGAACGCGCGACTTGATACTTTGGAAATGATTGATTCCTCAACATCATTATTGCTTTATGCTGCTTGTCGGTCACATTAACTTCATACACAATTTCCATACATCTCCTTGTTGAAAATTACAGCCGTGACACCCGAAGTTTTTATCCCTTGAAACTGCAGGCCAATGGTGAGCGTTCTGACTGATTATGTCTTCATTACCCAACTTCCAAATTCACACAGCAGTGTCCCTCCCCTAACTTTAGGAAGAGTTTACCAAGGCCATAACACCCAACAGTATAAAAATACTTCCAGACCACCTTGAGAAAAAATCAACCCAGTGACTTCTTGTTTTAAACCTTTGTAAGCGTCTGCGAAC
>NZ_MCYD01000098.1:0-918 GCF_002876325.1 Vibrio sp. 10N.261.52.A1 | reverse complement strand
TATCAAAGCTGGTTCTCTTGGTGCTTTCATTGAGCAATTAGAAACAATGAGCTTTAGCCAACGTCCTATATTGTTCATCGAAAAGTGGGACAGATTAGGTCGTCAAAAAAACAGTATTACTCAAGATGTATTGAACAAGCTTTTAAAACACGTAGATGTCTATGATTGCTCTGATGGTCAGTTAGTTACTCAAAGTACAGAGAATGATCTTGGTGCTAGTATCATGTTGTTAGTGAAGATTCATGCAGCTTGGCAGTATTCAAAGAATTTAAGTGATCGAATCAGAGCAGCTAAAGAAAGCCAATTTAAGCAGTCAATGCAAGATGGTGCTCTTGTACCTCATGGTGGCTATCCAAGGTGGTTAGTAGTTAAAGATAAGAAGGCCGCTCTAATCCCCAAACGAGCTAGCAGCATAAAGAAAGTGTTCGAGCTTTACCTTAGTGGTATGACGCTAGGCGCTATTGCTAAGTATCTAAACACGAATAACTATTTGCACTGGAATAGAGCAGGTGAGGACTCATATGGATCATGGAATAGCTACAAGCTCTCACAACTGATTAGACAACCATCACTATATGGAAGCCATGTGTCCAGAACTTGGAAAACTAATGGTGAACGTTTCGAGGAGTATTCAGGTTGGAACGCTGGTGGTATTGAAATCAAAAATGCCTATCCGGCAGTAGTAAGTGAAGAAACATATAACCTTGCTCAAAGCATTCGCGAGCAGACCAAAGCGAGTTTACCATTCAACAAATCCAAGAGTAGAAGTAGCACAAGATCTGATGGTAGAAATATTTACCCAGTTTCTACGTGCTCTATGTGTGGTAGTAACTATGTGCTGAAGATGAACAAGCGAAAAGGGAAGTCGTATCCTGAGTTCTTATGTTCAAACAAGAAAGCCGGTGGTAAGTGCGATTC
>NZ_MCYD01000097.1:0-1186 GCF_002876325.1 Vibrio sp. 10N.261.52.A1 | reverse complement strand
ATATCACCTTAATCAACTGCATAAGAGACCTAAGCACATGAGAATTTTGCGTGGCTCCCCAGCTCTATCTGAGTTTCGTGTTAACAAGCTTTTAGAGCTTTGTCGTGAATTAAGCTTACCTGTAACAGGTATTTACGCTGAGTTTGCCCACTTTGCTGATTTAACAGCAGACCTAGACGCGTCTGAAGTTGAGAAGCTAGAAAAGCTACTGACTTACGGTCCAACGATTGAAGAGCATGAACCTGAAGGTTTATTGCTGCTTGCTACACCTCGTCCAGGTACTATTTCTCCTTGGTCTTCAAAATCTACAGATATCGCACATAACTGTGGCCTAGCGAAAGTATCTCGCCTAGAGCGCGGTACGGCTTTCTACATTGAAACGTCTTCTGAACTTTCTGAGCTTCAACTTGTTGAGCTGAAAGCGATTCTTCACGATCGTATGATGGAAGTGGTTTTCACTGACTTCGAATCAGCAGCAGCATTGTTCACCGTTGCAGAACCAGCACCTTATGCGGAAGTTGATCTTCTTACCGGCGGTCGTAAAGCGCTTGAAGAAGCAAACGTTACCCTAGGTCTTGCACTTGCAGAAGATGAGATTGATTACCTACTTGAAAGCTTTGTCACTAAGCTTGAACGTAACCCGACTGATATCGAGCTAATGATGTTTGCACAAGCGAACTCAGAGCACTGTCGTCACAAGATCTTCAACGCTGATTGGACTATCGACGGCGTTAAGCAAGAAAAATCATTGTTCAAGATGATTAAGAATACGTTTGAAGTGACTCCTGATAACGTACTTTCTGCATACAAAGATAACGCAGCTGTTATGACGGGCTCTGAAGTAGGTCGCTTCTTCCCAGATCCTGAAACTCGCCAGTACAACTACCACCAAGAGAAAACACACATCTTGATGAAAGTTGAAACGCACAACCACCCAACGGCTATCTCTCCATGGCCGGGCGCATCAACAGGTTCAGGCGGTGAAATCCGTGATGAAGGCGCAACTGGTATCGGTGGTAAGCCAAAAGCTGGTCTTGTAGCGTTCTCCGTATCTAACCTTAAGATCCCGAACTTTGTTCAACCTTGGGAAACTGATTTTGGTAAACCAAGCCGTATCGTTACTGCATTGGATATCATGCTTGAAGGTCCTCTTGGTGGCGCGGCATTCAACAACGAATTTGGTCGT
>NZ_MCYD01000096.1:0-531 GCF_002876325.1 Vibrio sp. 10N.261.52.A1 | reverse complement strand
TGTTATTGTTCTCGGCCAGCACCAATTCAGCCAGAGCTTGATCTTGCGATGCTTTGGTTTGCTGTGCGTTTTTAATCACTGCTTGCTGAGCTTCTAGCGCCGTATAGGTTTGTTTGGCCAAATTGAGTTGCTGTGAATGCTGAGACTCTAACGTACGTACTTGCTCAACCTTAGCTTGCCACTGACCTAGGTGCTTTTCGAGGTGTTGGTCCGCCTTATGTGCCTCTAGGTACTCGGCGCTCAGCTTTTCTTGCTGTTTCAACTCGTCAATCTGTTGCGCCAACACAAGCTGTTGATTGCGTTGCTGCGCGTGTTGTTCGTTCAGCGTATTCGCAACATTAACTGCCGAGGTATGCTTGTCTTTGAGTACCGATATTTGGTTGTCCAGTGGGCGGACTTGCTCAATGATCCTCTCTTGATCCTGTTGCTCGGCTTTCACTTTTTCAACCGCTTCGCTACTTTGAGTCAGCTGAGTTTGGGCATCTAGCTTCTCGGTCTCACGCACTGCGAGCAGCTTGGTACTGTTATCTA
>NZ_MCYD01000095.1:0-725 GCF_002876325.1 Vibrio sp. 10N.261.52.A1 | reverse complement strand
CATTTTGTATACAAAATGACATCGTATTGTGTAAAGGAGACAAGCAATGATGAATGACGTGAAAGAAAGAGAAGAAACACTGTGTATGCAGGTACTTGGGAATATGGACAACCCCGAGTACAAAGAGATCTTGTCTAAAGATGCATTGAAGTTCTTAGAAGCTATCGTTAACAAGTTTGGAGATCGCCGTCATGCCCTGCTAAATGATCGCGACATAAAACAAGCAAAATATGATGACGGTGAGCTACCTAATTTTAGAAAGGACACTATCTCTATTCGTCAGAATAAAGAGTGGAAAGTCACAACACCGCCACCAGAATTACTGGATCGTCGCGTAGAGATTACAGGCCCTATCGAGAGAAAGATGGTGATCAACGCATTAAACTCAGGTGCGAAAGTCTTCATGTGCTGTTTTGAGGATGCGTCTTCCCCAACTTGGGCCAACATGGTCGAAGGGCAAATTAACTTAAGAGATGCCAATTTAGGCACCATCAGCTATTTCGATGAGAAGAAACAAAAGAACTACCAGCTAAACAGCGACCCTGCGTTGTTAATCGCTCGCCCTCGTGGAATCCATCTACCTGAACAATCGATCCAATTCAACAATCAACCTATCGCGGGTTGTCTGATGGACTTTGCGTTGTACTTTTTCCACAACTATCAATCACGTGCGCAGCAAGGCTTGGGCGTTTACTACTACATTCCAAAGCTTGAGAGCATGGAAG
>NZ_MCYD01000094.1:0-821 GCF_002876325.1 Vibrio sp. 10N.261.52.A1 | reverse complement strand
CCTTATCCAGAGTTATTGTTTTCTTTGTTTTTCTTGATTGTATCTTTATCTATTCCGGTATTACACACTACTTTTGACTATACTTTATTTAATCGTGACTTGAAGATTGTATTCTTGTTTTTAGGTTCATTTTATATTTTAAATCGGTTTTCTATTGATAAAAATATGATACTAGCAACACTCCGGTTTACAATATTAACTTGTCTTGTCTTCTTCATATTGTGTACCTTACTACCTCAATTTCAATCGCTATCCTTGTTGCTAAAAGGCAACACCTATGGAATAGAAGGTAAGTTGGAGGTCTATCGCCTTTGGTTTCCGACTTCTGCTCATACATTTCATTTGGGGCTGTTTTTTATATCTATATTTTCGATACAACTTATCTTTGGCGAAAAGATGATATATCTAATCCCGACTGTAATATGTGCTGCAATTTCAGCTAGGTCTGCTATGGTTTGTGTTTTGGCTTTGCTGTTGATCTACACTTTGATAAAGGACATAAGATATATACTGCTCTTGCTTATTCTTTCTCCCCTCTTCTATTATGCTGTAATAGTTATTGTTGAAAACTCTACTCAAGCAAGATATGCGTTGGAGCCTATAGTTAATATATTAGAAAATAATCAATTTGAAACGGGATCGACTAATAGGCTTCTCGAAATGATTTATATTCCTAAAGCGACACATATATTGATTGGTAGCGGATATTATACTGGAGATGATGGGAAATTTTTTGGACACACTGACTCTGGGTTTATGAGACCAATATTATATGGGGGAATGCTCTATCAACTCCTTTATATTATTATGTTAGTCAATGT
>NZ_MCYD01000093.1:0-651 GCF_002876325.1 Vibrio sp. 10N.261.52.A1 | reverse complement strand
ATATAATAGGTTTTACTATGTCTAAATTTGTCATCCCGGTCATCGTCTTTCTTTTGGCGGGTTTCATGATTTACCGTACTTGGACAAATCATAAGTCTGGTGCAGAAAACTTCGAACAAGGTCAACAGTTCATGCTAGAGAACGGAAAGAAAGAGGGTGTGATCACGACTGAGAGCGGTCTTCAGTACCTAGTTCTTGAAGAAGGTACTGGCACTGTTCACCCTACTAAAGAAAGCAAAGTAACAGTTCACTATCACGGTACTCTGATCGATGGCACGGTTTTCGATAGCTCTGTAGAACGTGGTGAGCCAATCTCATTCGCTCTGAAGCAAGTAATCAAAGGCTGGCAAGAAGGTTTGACTTACATGGTAGAAGGTCAAAAAGTCCGCCTATTCATTCCAAGCACGCTAGGTTACGGCAAAGGTGGTACCGGCCCAATCCCACCATCAGCAACACTGATTTTTGATGTTGAGTTAATCTCTATCCAGTAATCTACTATCTGGAAAGTAAGTAATACGTTGAGCCCCGACATAGAAACATGTCGGGGCTTTTTATTGGTAAGTCATTGCTGTAAAAGCACCTAAGTACGAACAATCATCCAGTTAACACGAATAATCAAGTAATAATACAGCCACTAGACGACTGGTCTAA
>NZ_MCYD01000092.1:0-10627 GCF_002876325.1 Vibrio sp. 10N.261.52.A1 | reverse complement strand
TGTCGCGATTGCTCGTGCATTGGCATCAGACCCGAAAGTACTACTGTGTGATGAAGCGACCAGTGCTCTGGATCCCGCAACCACTCAATCGATTCTTGAACTGCTGCGTGAAATCAACCGCAAGCTAAACATTACTATCCTGCTTATTACGCATGAAATGGATGTGGTTAAGAGCATCTGTCACGAAGTGGCGATCATCGGTGGTGGTGAATTGGTAGAGAAAGGCACGGTTGGCGACATCTTTGCGCATCCTAAGACTGAGTTAGCGCATCAATTTATTCGTTCAACCTTAGATCTAACGATCCCTGAAGATTATCAAGCACGCTTGCAAGAAACTCGAGTAGATGGCAGTTACCCTCTGGTACGCCTTGAGTTCACAGGTGCAACCGTTGATGCTCCGCTAATGACGCAAATCGCTCGTAAATTTAATATCGATGTCAGCATTCTAAGTTCTGACCTTGATTACGCTGGCGGCGTGAAGTTCGGCATGATGGTGGCTGAGCTGTTCGGCAACGAAGCAGATGATAATGCTGCTATCCAATTCCTACGCGATAACAATGTAAAAGTAGAGGTGCTTGGTTATGTCCTTTAGTTTCAACGAGATTGCTGACTGGATCAGCCTTAACGGTAACCTTCTATTAGAAGCAACTGGCGAAACACTTTACATGGTTGCTGTGGCAGGCATTGTTGGCTTTGCTGTCGGTATTCCCCTAGGCGTGATTCTACACACTACCAAAAAAGGCGGCTTGCTAGAAAACACTAAGCTTAACCAAATTCTTGGTGCGGTAGTCAACGTAGGCCGTTCAGTACCTTTCTTGGTATTGATGGTTGCGATTATCCCATTGACTAAAATGCTGATTGGTACCTTTATCGGTACAACAGCGGCAATTGTTCCACTGACTATTGGCGCAATCCCATTTGTTGCTCGTCTTATCGAAAGTGCACTACTTGAAGTACCAACAGGTCTAGTAGAAGCAGCGCAATCAATGGGCGCGACACCAACACAAATCATTAGCAAAGTTCTGCTTCCTGAAGCACTACCGACTATTATCAACTCAGTAACCATCACACTCGTTACCCTAGTGAGCTACTCAGCAATGGCAGGTACGGTTGGCGGCGGCGGCCTAGGTGATGTGGCAATTCGTTACGGATTCCACCGTTACGATGTGACCATCATGGCTGTGACTGTAGTGATGTTGATTGTGCTTGTACAAATTATTCAATCGATCGGTGATTCATTAGTTCGCCGTGTTGACCACAGATAAGACTCAGCGTTTACACGCAAACAATCTAAGAACAGAGTCGTCTGAACCAAATTAAATAGATTTATTAAAAGGAGATTATTATGAAATTTAGCCTTAAAGGTTTACTAACTATCGCAGCGGCAGCTTCAGCGCTAGTTCTAGCAGGTTGTGGTGATAAAGAAGTCGACACTTCTAAAGTAAAAGTGGGTGTAATGGCAGGTGCTGAAGCTCAGGTTGCAGAAGTTGCAGCTAAAGTAGCGAAAGAGAAGTACGGCCTAGATGTTGAACTAGTAACGTTCACTGATTACGTAACACCAAACGCAGCACTAGATGACGGTTCTATCGACATCAACGCATTCCAACACGCACCGTACCTAGATCAGCAAGTGGCTGACCGTGGTTACAAACTGACAATCGCTGGTAACACGTTTGTTTACCCAATTGCGGGTTACTCGAAAGAAGTGAAATCGGTAGATGAAATCCAAGATGGCGCGCGCATCGCTGTACCAAACGATCCGACAAACCTAGGTCGTTCTCTACTGCTTCTTGAGCAACAAGGTCTACTTGAGCTTCGTGAAGGCGCTGGTCTTCTAGCAACAGTACGTGACATCGTTAAGAACCCTAAGAACCTAACGATTGTTGAGCTAGACGCAGCACAACTACCACGTTCTCTTGATGACGTAGCTCTGTCTATCATCAACACAACTTACGCGAGCTCTATCAACCTGACTCCACAAAAAGATGGCGTATTCGTTGAAGACAAAGAGTCTCCATACGTGAACCTAATCGTGTCTCGTGAAGAGAACCTAAACGCTGAGAACGTACAAAACTTCGTTAAAGCTTACCAAACTGAAGAAGTGTACAACGCAGCTTCTGACATCTTCCAAGGTGGCGTAGTTAAAGGCTGGTAATCTGCCTCGCTTCACTACCCTATAGATACCAAAAGGGGCTGACATTGTGTCAGCCCCTTTTTCGATCACTCGAAGCTCACTCATGAGCCTATCGTGCTAAGAACACCGTCGTTACTTTAGCTGATCCCAAGAGATGTTTGATACCAAACGGCAATCATCACACTTGAAATAGAAAATATCGTGGATCGGCGCATCTAGCAGCCATTCGCCACCACATTGCGGACATTTACGCTCTTTTTCGTCTTTCAAACTAATGCCACCTACACGGTACAAGTAGTAGTAAGTAGGAATCTTAGTCAGATACTCGATACGCCCTCTTAAGCCCCAACCGCGTTTAAACAGTACGCTTTTGGTATCGCTGATTTCCGTCAAGGTCGCGTGTTCAGCTCGACAACCACCACCCATTTGTACTTCATCACAGGCTTGCCATTCCGTCTGCCATTTCAGCACGGCTTTATGGTCGCCATTAAAGGTAGGTGGATTACGGTATAGTGGGATCGGCAACAAGCTATCACCACTGCGTAGCGGTGAACAGGTATGCACAAAGGTGGTGTACAGTACTTGCCAACTAGGCGCTTCATCTTCAGCCACTTCTTCTGAGTTCAAATCTCGACCCAGCAAGCGCATTTTAGGAGTAAGCAGGCTCGCATTAGACAGACGATCTAAGCACACTTTCACAAAATCTGAGTGATTACGGGGGTGTAAGCTATCTTGCTCCGGGCAGACAACACGAACGTAAAACTCGCCGTCACCCATCACGATAGGAAACTCACGGCCTAGCACTTGTCCGTTATAACGCAGTGCATCCATTAAGCCATTCACCGCCTTGTCGACAGCGCTTACCGTTGTGTTATCAAAACACTCAAATTGAAGTTCTAGTACGTACATCTATCTATACCGCTGGTTGTAACTTTTCTAAAAACTCAGCCAATGTCTCAGCGAGTACATCACGATTTTTGGTGCCTAAGCGCTCTAAAATCACGTTGCCAGTTAAGTTACAGATAGAGATAACATCCAGCTCTGCATCAGTCGCTGCGATGAAAACCGTCGGTTTCAGCTTTAGACGACGCTGCGTTACCAAGTGACCTAGAATATTTTCTTGCAGGCATTCGAAGTCTTCATCACTCCAAATCTGCAAAAGAGTCAGCTCATTGCCGTCAAACGTCGCATTCATATCTGCGCTGTATTGAGCACCATAGAAGGTTTTGATGTCTTCATGCAGCGTTAGCTCGATGCCTGTTTCTACGTTGGTAAAATCAGCAAATTGCTCACGTGGGTAGTGTTTCCATAACACAGCGTCACCGCTCTTTTCTTCTACGCATGGCGATACGATGTCCACCAACTCCTCGTTGCGAGGTAAGCTTTGGTGCTGCTGTTGCCACGCGTCAACGTATCGCTGACTAAAAGAAACCAGTGCGTCTTGAGCACGTTGAGTCATGAAAATCTCCTAAACACATAATAATAAATAGAATCTGAGCCTTTCCTTGCCAAATAAGCTTGTCTAATAAGCGATGACGTAATGACAGGGTAGAGGGGATTCAGTAAAATCGACCCCATTCTAATCGAATTTGAAACGAAAGTATGAGCAAATATTCTGACGCAAAAGAACTAGCGGGCTTAACGCTGGGCCAAAAAACTGAGTACTCTAACCAATACGATGCAAGTTTATTGCAACCAGTTCCGCGTAGTCTGAATCGTGACGATCTCGCGCTAAACGGCGAGTTGCCTTTTGTTGGTCATGATATTTGGACCATGTACGAGCTTTCGTGGCTGAACACAAATGGCCTACCACAAGTGGCGGTGGGTGAAGTTTTCATCCCTGCAACGAGCCCAAATTTAATTGAATCAAAATCTTTCAAGCTGTATCTGAACAGCTACAACCAGACTCAATTCGAAAACTGGGAACAAGTGACTGAGCGCTTAACGCAAGACCTATCGGCATGTGCAGGTGAAACTGTAATCGTGAATGTTAACTCGGTAACCGACTACACCAACCAACCTATCGTAACGATGGAAGGTGAATGTATCGATAACCAAGATATCCAAATCACTAGCTACGACTTTGAAGCGTCTCTGCTTGAAGGTGCTGCTGGCGAGCAAGAAGTGGAAGAGACACTGCACAGCCATCTATTAAAATCGAACTGTTTGATCACCAATCAACCAGACTGGGGCAGCGTTGAGATCGCATATTCAGGCAAGCAAATTGACCGTGAAGCCCTGCTGCGCTATTTAGTTTCATTCCGTGAGCACAACGAATTCCACGAACAATGTGTTGAGCGTATCTTCACTGATATCATGAAATACTGCGCGCCTTCGAAGCTAACTGTGTTTGCACGTTACACGCGTCGTGGTGGTCTGGATATCAACCCATACCGTTCAACAGAGCAAGATAGACCAAGCCACAATAAGCGCATGGCTCGCCAATAATCGGCAAACCACACACTTATTTGGCACCTACCTAATCTTTAAAGGACACTGAAATGCGTTGGTTATACGTTGTTAGCCTATTTATTTTAAGCTTGAGCACCTCGGTGAATGCGTCGGTCTATTCTTCGGCGCTACTCAACGAAGCCAATAACTTGGTTGAGATAGAGCCAAGCCAAGCAAAAAAAATGGCCAACAGCTATCTGACGCTGCGTGTCCTTTCTGATCAGCGCGAGAAAAGCCCTTCAGCGATTTCTCGCGAAGAGACAGACTCTTCGATCCGCACTCCAAACAGCAGTATTGATGCTTACAAGATCTTAGCGAAAGCAGAGTACAACCTTGGTAATATTCGTATTGCGATCAAGCACATCGAAAAAGCCTCTGAACTCGCTAAAACCTACAAGCTCGACTATCTAAAGGTGGATCTTGAGATCTTAAAAGTTCGCTTAGTTTGGCTCAACGACAGAAAGTCAGACAAAGCCAAAGCCGAACTCGAAACTATCGAAGCAAACCTAGAATCAGTCAGCAAAACCTTGCGTTTAACGGAAGGTATCACCTACCGCTTAATCATGTTGAAGGCGGACATCGCATCATACGACAACAAGATCGATGAAGCGGAGAAGTACTACCAAGAAGCCAAGAATTACCTCGACCAACGTTACTCAGAAAAAGTATCCATCGACTACCACATTGCAGTCGGTGAGTTTTACCTAAACCACAAAGAGTACAATCACGCGCTGTCTGAATTGCTATATGGCTACTGGAAGTCAGTAGAAGGCAACCTAAGTGCACGCTTAGCAAAAGTTAACCGTCTATTGGCACAGCTGTTCTTTGAGCGCCAAGTGTTAGACAAAGCACTAGAGCACCTATCTCAAGCCGCTGATTTCTATGACAACTTTGAAAATTCGCCAGTATTAGCTCAAGTGCTTAAGAAAATGGGGGATGTGTACTTCTACCAAGGCAAATACAACCTTGCCCTAGTGCATTTCTTCAATGTGCTAGACCACGAAAGTACTGACCGAGATATCTACCAAGTCATCGATATTCGCTTAAGTTTATCAGCGACTTACCTGCGCCTTTATAATTACCCTCTTGCAGAACAGTACCTCTCCCGTGCTCTTGAACTGCTCGAGTATACCGATATGCCAAAACTGGAAGGCCGTGCTGCGCTGCTATCAGCTGGGCTGGCTTACCACCTGCAAGAGAGCGAAGATGTGATCAAGCATGCGACACGCGCTCTTGAGATCTCACGCCAAGTCGAGAACTCTCGCCTGTCACAGCGCTCATACTACTTACTCTCTTTGGGTTACGAACAAGCCGGTCGCGCACAACAGGCTCTTGCCAACCTCAAGCAATACAACAGCCTGGTCTCTTTAGAACAGCAAAAACTCAACCGTGTTGGTGAAGATGCATTCCGCCAACAGAAAGAGTTTGCTGAGCAGACCTTGCACTATGCAGGTCAAGCGCAAGAGCTAGAAAAGTACAAGCTTGAACATCGCAAGTTCCAGAAGATCGCCTTCGCGCTATTCCTATTCAGTATTGTGCTGTTCTTCTTCGTGCTACGCCGAGGCTACATCATTCAAACCTTGGCCAAAGAAGTCGATTCACTGCGCACCGATCTCTTTACGCACTCGCGTTCCAAGCTGCCTAACCTAAGAATGCTAAACGCCAAACTGTCGAACTCTTTAGAGCAAACGAGCCAAACCTTTGAACAATGGCAGATGGGTGAACTGATTCATGAACCACTGAACGACCGTTTGCGCTTCGTGATGATTGATTTACCTTTCCTACGTAATATGTACACGCAGAATGGTTACAAAGCCGGCCTTGAGCTTGAAGATGCATTCGGTGAGTTCCTCAAATCGAAACTGGAAGGGCCATCTCGCGTTTACCATTTTTCGGATGCCAACCTACTCTACATCGAACCGAATTCAGATCGCGATTCATCGCCTGAAGCCATGTTCAGAAAGATTCAAGATTGGGTGAATGAGTTCGAGACCGAACGTAATATCAATCGTACCGTTCGCATGGGTATCGCTGACTACCCATTCTTGCCACGTGCGTACACCGCGATAAACGATCAAGAGCTATTAGATGTACTATTGATGTCGACAAACCTAGCGCGTGAGATAAGTCTCAAAGAGCGCAGCAGCCAATGGGTATACCTCAAAGCCATCGACAATGCACCCGCCGCTAGTCTTGCAACAGGTAACATAAGAGAAGCCTGTAAACATGCGATTAATCAAGGGCTAATAAAAATACAATCCTCGTACCAGAATGAGGACAACATCAAAAAAATGCTAAAAGATGACTGATTTGCGAGCGGTTAAGACTTGCAACTCGTGACCTTATTTTTAGTTTTGTTATTATCGATGTAACGGAATTTCATCAAAATGATCGAGTTCGATCTACGCGGCGCTATTTAATACATCTATGGGCATTCTTGAAAAAGACATTCAGGCGCAACTCCACCAGCTGAAATTTCAGTTGGAGCAAGTTCGTTTGACGCAAAGAGACACCTCGTTCAAATTTATTCGCGAACAGAAAGTTCTAAAGCGTATCGTCACATCGTTAAGCGACGCGTGCGTTGGCAGCAATAGCCATTTAGATGAAAACCTCATTGCCCTTAGGGAAGAGCTAGAAAAGCAAAAAGACATTAGCTCAATGATCCCAAAGCTGGCAGTACTTGAAAGGATGCTAAAGCAGAAAACGTTGGCTATGGATAAACAGAACGGATATCTGGACGATAGCATTAAGCACAGTGGGGAAACGCTGCAACGCATAACTGGTCTTCCAGCGCAGCTCAAGCGAGACCTACGAAACTTACTTAGCTTCTCCGAATGCAATGGCAGTCAAAAAGTCGACCATGCAATAAAGCTACTCGGTATTTATGAGCGTGCCATCAAGATTATGGCGAACAACTCACGCTCGCAGTTTGCTGACGCCGCACACTCTCCGGAACAAGAGCTCCTTTCCGACCTATCAAACGAATTACAACATCTGATTACTGAACTCGATTTTGAGGGAGAATCAGGTGACATGCTGACCGATATCCGCGCAAAACTATTGCTTGGTGTTTCCACACAAAACCTGCTTGAGCTGACACTACAGATCCTCAAACTGGTCATTGAAGGCACCACACTAGAGCGTAAAAAGTCTGAACAGTTTATCGATCAACTCAATGCGTCACTCGCATCGAGCATCAAAACGGCAGACCAAAATACCGATCAAAGCCAAAGCTATTTTGAGCATCGCCAAGGTCTAAACTCTGAGCTCACTGAGCTGGTGAGCAAAAGCCAAAGCTCAGTTGAGAGAGCGAAGGATATTGATAGCTTAAAACAGTCGATCAATCCTCTACTCAGTGAAATCGCCTCTCTATCTGAAAGGTTGAATCACGCCGAGCAAAAAGAGCAAGCACTGATCGAACGAATGAGCTACGGAAAAACTCAGCTCGATTCCCTATATGAAGTTACTCAAGATTACCGTAAGCGTTTAGAAGATCAGGCTCAGCGTATGCTGCTTGACCCTCTAACAAAGGTGTACAACCGTACTGCGTTTACCGATCGTTTAGAGCTTGAGTACCGCCGTTGGATTCGCGCACAACACTCGCTACGTGTAGTACTGCTTGATATCGACAATTTCAAATCGATTAACGACAGCTTTGGTTACACTGCGGGCGATAAAGCCCTAAAGATCATCGCAAGAACCATCACCAAAGAAGCCAGCACTACCGATACCGTAGCGCGTTTTTCTGGTGAAGAATTTATCTTATTGCTTCCAGAACAAACCGATGAATATTGCCATCAGGTGATTCAAAACATTCAAACTCAGGTAAGCCGTTTACCATTTAAGTTCCGTGACCAACAAATCACGATAACTTTATGTGCTGCAAGTACTCAGTTCAAAGAGTCAGATACACCAGAAGAAGTATTAGAGCGACTCAATAAAACTTTAAATAAGGCAAAACAGCGCGGTAGCAACCAACTTGTTTGGCACTAAGCAGCCTTAAATTTAATTTATTTCATTTTTTCAAATACTTATCACATACCAATTTCCTCAATGTTTGCTAAGCTAATGATTAACATTCGCTTAACAAGCATTCTTGGCAAGCAATGCCATATATTCGCTCTTGAGCAGTTTATATAATCCATTAAGCAACGCTGTCGTATTCGTTTCGTCTGGTTAACTCTCTCACCTTTAACCAAACACTTTCAACGTTTGCTTCTCACTCTCGAGCCAGAGGGTTACTTAACTGTCTCCCCTGCTCTTATCAACAAGGAGGCACTATGATCACTCATATCAGCCCTGCCGGTAGCATGGATTTACTCTCTCAACTTGAAGTTGAGCGTCTTAAGAAAACCGCGTCTAGTGATCTGTACCAACTGTATCGTAACTGTACGTTAGCGGTACTTAACTCGGGTAGCCATACCGACAACTCCAAGGAATTGCTCGATAAATACAAATCGTTCGATGTAGAAGTCGTACGCCGTGAGCGTGGTATTAAGCTCGAACTGAGCAATCCGCCAGAGCATGCCTTTGTTGATGGTGAAATCATCAAGGGGATACAAGAACACCTATTTTCAGTGCTGCGTGACATTGTGTACGTCAACATGCACCTAGCCGACAACCAAAGGCTTAACCTAACCAACGCCACTCATATTACTAACCTAGTGTTTGGTATTTTAAGAAATGCTGGAGCATTAACTCCGGGTATCGAACCGAACCTTATCGTGTGTTGGGGCGGTCACTCAATCAATGCCAGCGAATACCAATACACTCGTGAAGTGGGTAATGAACTTGGCTTGCGAGAACTCAACATCTGTACCGGTTGTGGACCGGGCGCGATGGAAGGCCCAATGAAGGGGGCGGCAATTGGTCACGCGAAGCAGCGTTACACCGATCACCGTTACCTAGGTCTTACTGAACCATCTATCATTGCGGCTGAGCCACCAAACCCTATCGTGAATGAGCTAGTGATTATGCCAGATATTGAGAAGCGTCTTGAGGCGTTTGTTCGTATGGCGCACGGCATCATCATCTTCCCTGGCGGCCCAGGTACTGCCGAAGAGCTGTTGTACATCTTAGGTATTATGATGCACCCGAACAATGCCGATCAGCCAATGCCGATTGTATTAACGGGCTCAAAGGAGAGTGAAGCCTACTTCCGCTCAATTGATAAATTCATTGGCGAGACATTAGGTCCAGAAGCACAAAAACATTATGAGATCGTGATTGATGACCCGGCTCGCGCCGCGAAAATCATGAAGCAAGCTATGCCGGATGTCCGTTCTCACCGTAAAGAGACCGGCGATGCCTACAGCTATAACTGGTCACTGCATATTGAACCTGAGTTCCAACTGCCGTTCGATCCGACTCACGAATCGATGGCGGCACTCGACCTACACATGGATCAGAAAACAGAGAGCCTTGCGGCGAATCTGCGCAAAGCGTTCTCGGGCATTGTTGCGGGTAATGTCAAAGCTGAAGGTATTCTAGAGATAGAAAAACATGGCCCATTCATTATCGATGGTGATAAAGAGCTAATGACCAAAATGGACCAACTGCTTAACGACTTTGTTGAGCAACATCGAATGAAGCTACCGGGCGGGACCGACTACGTGCCTTGCTATAAAATCGCCTCTCGTGATTAAGGCGTTTACGTTACCAACGTTTCAACTCACTAACTGATACGTTACTATAAGGGGCTAGCAGCCCCTTTTTTATTGCCTATTTAGTGGAAACTTATGTCTATCCATCTTGTTATTATCGATGCCTTGAATCTCATCCGACGCGTGCACTCGGCTCAGCCGGATCCAACCGATATAGCAAGAACCATCACCACCACAACTCGTACTCTAAATAAGATTACTTCAGAGTCTAAGCCGACTCATATCATCGCGGTGTTTGATCATCACCTGCAAGACCGAGGCTGGCGCGCGGAAGTACTGCCTGCTTACAAGCAGAACCGTAAACCCATGCCAGAGCAGCTCATGCAAGGCCTTGATGCGATCCAACAAGCTTGGTGGGAATTAGGAATAGACTCGTTAC
>NZ_MCYD01000091.1:0-1230 GCF_002876325.1 Vibrio sp. 10N.261.52.A1 | reverse complement strand
ATCTAAGCGTTTGAGCAAGTACTTAATCAGTGCTCGTCGGCAACTAATTGTGAGTGGAGAATCATGCATTCCATAGTCGGCTTTCACAATGTGTTGCTGTGCAGGTGATAAATGTGGATTTGGAATGATTTCAATTGCTTCTTCTGTTGTCCAATCTTCATCGTCTTCGATGTTAATATCTGACTCATTGAGCAGTTCTGGCTCCCCTCTAAATCGGCTTAACACGAAATCTAAGAACATTGCCCTTTCTTCACAATATGCTCGTACATGCCAACGGAACCCATCAAATACGATGGTGTGTGGAACGATGTTTCGACCTCGCCCCTCAGGGTTATCCATTGAAACATACTCAATATCAACTCTGCGCCTTTCTCGTGCTGCTTGCAGAAGTCGACGAACAATTATTGGAGCTATATGTCTGTCAGGTACTGAGAGGACAATAGAGTCAGCAAAGCCAAGATCTTTCAAGTCGAAGCCATCTACGTGGTCATTATTGTACTTGTGCAGCAGCGACAAGTATTCGTTTGGGGTGCCTTTCGTAAACTTTGGCGCAAAATGATCAGTAAGTCGATATCCTTTAATACTACGATCGTGCACGAGTGGCGGGGTTGGAAACTGTTCTTGATAGGCCTTTATATCTCTAGAAGCTTGCTGTCGTTTTATGTTGAAAGAATTACATAGATGGTTGGTTGTTACGCGACCTTCCCACAAAGCAACGACTTCGATTAATTTAAAGCGCAGCAGCTGATCCCACTTAATTGTCATAACAATTATCTAATGCCTGAAAATGATACATGTTGATGTGTACAGAATATACGTACAATTTTGACATGGGTATAGTACAGCTTCGCTTGGTCTTATTGCATAGTGTTACGTAAAACAATGTCGCTTATTTCATACTTTTCTAATACTAGGCGTAATGTTAGTTGTAAAAAGAGTAATATGGATATGTTGCATATAGTGGAGTGAATATCTCCACTATTTTTATGGTTATGAGTACCGTTACTTTTCCGTGTTTGATACTATTTATCTCCACAAAAAAAGTCCGTTTAATCCAATTTTGAAGAGATTCCTTTGAACTTAGAAAAAGCCCTCAGCATACTTTCTAAATCATCGCCCTATGCGGTAAGTACAGAAAGAGAGCAAACACAAGATCATCTGGCTAAATATAAAAGCCATGTGTACATCACTACCGACATCGAGGTCGACTTTAAAAAGTCGCTATTGTCC
>NZ_MCYD01000090.1:0-2013 GCF_002876325.1 Vibrio sp. 10N.261.52.A1 | reverse complement strand
ATGATCACACCGTAAGTGGATTCGAAATTTATAGAAAACATTGCCAACTCCGCAATCTAGCTACACTTCATAAAATGGAGCATAACAACACGCCCTGCCAACGCTTCCATATAATCTCTTACGCGCTTAGGGACATTAATACAAACCGTAGTATATCGTACTGCTGAGCGCTTCTCTACAATTCAATCGCTAGCACGACTTAGTAAAAGTAGACAAGTCTCTCAATCTGATTACGCGCGCCAAAAAACAGAAATAGATAACCTATGACTATGTAATGATTCAATTTTTTATTTTTCACATCAGTTGAAGCACACAAGCTGCTCACCATGAACTTCAATCGAACTTTTTACTCATCCCAGCCAGAGAAGTAATCGACTAAGAAATCGATCGCAAGCCGCGCTCGTTGAGGCAGAAAGCGTCGGTTCTGATAAACAATCCAACTGCTTGTCCCCGAGCCCCAATACTCTTCTAGCACCGGAACCAGTTTGCCATTGGTTAGCCCGCCATTAAAACTGCTTCTAGGAAGGTACACAACGCCGAGTCCCTCTTCACACGCTTTCAGTACCGCGCTTGAATTATTACTTCTCCAACGGCCATGCACTCTTACCGCATTCAATGGCTTTCCATTTTGCTCAAACAGCCATTGGTCACTATTAGCAATAATACAGCTGTGTTGTTTTAACTGTTCCGGATGTGCGGGCGCGCCATATTGATCGATATACGCTTTGCTCGCCGCCGCAGCCATTGGGCGATCAACCAACTTTCTTGCCACCAGCCCTGAGTCATCTAACCGACCGTAACGAATCGCGAAGTCGATACCGTCTTCAATAAAGTTCACCATCTTGGTGTTGAAGTTCATTTCAATGGTTAGATCTGGATGAGACTTTGCAAAATCCATCAGCGCTGCCGCAACATGATTCTCGGCAAATGCACCCGCGGCACTAACACGCAATGTACCGCTTAGCTGAGTTTGTTGAGATGTCACTTGCTCATTGGCTTGTTGCAGCCCGATAACTAGATCTTTGCACTGTTGGTAGTAAGTATGTCCAGACTCAGTCAGGCTCACCATGCGCGTTGAACGAGCAAGCAAAGCCACCCCAACTCGCTCTTCTAACCTTGAAACTTGTCGACTCACATGGCTGGTACTGCAACCTAACTGCTTAGCGGCCGCAGAAAAACCGTGGCATTCGGCAACCGCAACGAATTCGTTAATCCCTTCAAAGCTATCCATACTTAACCTACTCGCGTTTTATCTTTGCCATATAGCAACAATGTTTTGCCTTTTAAGCATATTATCACCTAAATGATTTGGAACTAGTATTAGATGTAACAAGACAGCGATAGCTAAGTCACAGTGCACAGGCTAACACCAAGCACGAGTGCTTAGAGAAAAGCGCCAACATCTAACGAGAAGAACAGCAGCGTAAAGGGACGAATCATGAAAAAAATACTAATTCCAGTGACTAACCACGCGACACTTGGCAAGACAGATCAAGCGAACGGCACTTACGCTCCAGAACTTACCCACGCCCTGAAAGAGATCTTGACTGCTGGGTTCGAATACGACATCGCTTCTATCAATGGCGGCAAAGCACCGCTGTACGGAACCGATATTGAAGGAGATGCGGTTAATGCTGAAATCTTGGCGAATGATGACTTCCAAAACCGCATTAACAACACGATTCCAGTAAGCCAAATCAATGCAGACAGCTATGATGCGATCTTTTACCCAGGTGGTTTTGGCCTGCTTTCAGACTTAGCTTCTAATGAGCAATTCGCTAGCATCGCTGCCAAGCATTATGAAGACGGTGGCGTTGTCGCGGCGGTATGTCACGGCCCTGCAGCCCTACTACCTATCGTGCTGAGCAATGGCGAAACACTTCTGAACTCTAAATCAGTGACTGGTTTTACACGTGAAGAAGAGAGCGACTTTGGCACCATCAACGACATTCCATTCCTACTGGAAGAGTCGCTTGCTCGTAGGGCAGCACGTTTCAACAAGGTTCAGCCCTG
>NZ_MCYD01000089.1:0-923 GCF_002876325.1 Vibrio sp. 10N.261.52.A1 | reverse complement strand
GGTTTAAGCAGTAACAAAGGGAGGGCCACGGGGGGCTTGTCTCGAATAGCGTTCGCTTAGAGCCAAAAAAGCGTAGCTGTCTGAGACAATAAAACTCAGTCGAGTTGTGAGTAGTGTAGTTGGAAGTTCATCTTGGTGGAATGTGGAAAAATGGCTAAACGGACACGGCTTACCTTTATGAGTATTCGGTTCACCCTCTTCGATTTGAACCAGTTCAAAGCCATTGACCGTACACAACGACGCCCACACTCCCGCACTGTTACCATGAGCATTGATAACAGGCATTAATGTCACTAAAGCCCAGCTTAACGCTGTAGCAAGTAACATAGAGAGGTTGAACGAGGTTCGGCGCATTATTCCAAATCTTTATAAATTTTCCTTATTATGAGGCACTTGTTATATAGGTAAACGTAAAGATTAACATCAGGTTAAAAAGTTGAAGCCAACGCACACTCTTTTTAGTTAAAAACTGGTTACGCGAATAGAACATAACCCATATTATTCATGTACGTGCACATCTCCCGGCTAAAAAGCCACCAATAAAAAACGCCGCCTACATTTTCCAACAAAGGGAAATATAGGCGGCGTTTTAGAAATCGAATCTTGAGGTTTGGCTTTGTTAACTGTTAAGCAAGCAAACGCTCCTGATTAATCCATTAACCGAAGATCTTGCTCCAGATACTTGGGTTACGCTTGTCGTGGTACTCTTCACGAAGGCCATCAATCGTGCGCAGCTCTTGTTTTGCTGCCTCGAAATCACCTTGGTCTAGCTTCTGTTCAATGCTATCGATCGATAGACTGATCTTCTTGAAGCCTTCCATGAAGTTTTCTTCTTTCTCTACTGGGTACACACCCGTTTTTAGTTCTGCCACTAGCGTATCTAAACGAACGATAGGTTTTTGCATCTCTTCAATGCTTTGAGC
>NZ_MCYD01000088.1:0-212 GCF_002876325.1 Vibrio sp. 10N.261.52.A1 | reverse complement strand
ACGCTGCTTTTGACCGCCACTTAGGTTTGCAGGGTAAGTATCACGCTTGTCTGCAAGGCCTACCAGTTCAAGGAGCTCGCTGACTTTCGCTTCGATAACCGCTTTATCTTTACCAGCTAGTTCTAGAGGTAGTGCTACATTGTTAAATACAGTACGAGAAGACAGCAGGTTGAAGTGCTGGAAAATCATGCCGATGTTACGGCGAGCTTCAC
>NZ_MCYD01000087.1:0-2245 GCF_002876325.1 Vibrio sp. 10N.261.52.A1 | reverse complement strand
ATATAGAGATTAGGGCATGATTTAAGCCCAAAAATGAGCTACTTTGAATATTCAACACTAGGTAAAGGTGATCTGATGATAGAAAAGGGATCTTCGATGCGCATATTGCTAGTTGATGATGTTCAGCTAGACAGAATGCAACTTGCTATTCGACTCAAGCAACTGGGTCATATTGTTGAAGCTGTCGGTAGTGGTAAAGAAGCCCTAAACGTTTATTCTGGTTTTGATCCTGAGCTTGTATTACTTGATATAAGTATGCCTGATATGGACGGATTTGAAGTCGCTAACGAGGTCCGTGAGCGTTTCCCTGAATGGGTGCCTATTATCTTTCTGAGTGGTCATGAAGAGCCTGAAATGATCGCTAAAGCCATTGATGCTGGTGGGGATGATTATTTGATCAAACCAGTAAACAAGGTAGTGCTTAACTCAAAGTTGATAGCGATGCAGCGTATCGCGCACATGAGGCGAGAATTAAAGCAAAGTACTGCCAAGCTCGAAGAGCTTAATATACTTCTGCAACAACAAGCCAACGAAGATGGCCTCACCAAATTATATAACCGTCGATATATGGATACTAAGCTTGAGGAGAGCATAGCGTGGCATGGAAGACGTAATATATCCATGACTGTCATCCTTCTCGATGTAGACTTCTTTAAGCCTTACAATGATAATTACGGCCATATTCAAGGGGATAAGTGTCTTCAGGGCCTTGCCAATACTTTGAAGGTACTGTTTGTGAGAGCTGGAGAGTTTGTCGGCCGTTATGGCGGTGAAGAGTTTGTGCTTATCTTGAGTGATACCGACAGTGATGCTGCAGAACAGCAGGCAATTCGTATCAAAGAAGCGCTTTATGATATGAACTACGCACATGAGTATTCTACGATTTCAGATAGAGTGACAGCGTCACAAGGGGTGTTGTCGTTTGTGCCGAATGGCGATGAGTCTTTAGCCTCCATCTATGAGAAGGTCGACCAAGCGCTGTATCAAGCAAAACAAAGCGGTAGAAACACCTATATCCAGCGCAACATTTTAGAGCACACACGATAGCCGTTGAGCTCTTTTAGTAATTTGAATTTATAGTCCTAGTAGCGTTTGAACTAGGAAGTGTTTTAAGTGATAAACGACATGCCACAATCAAAGTCATTCTCTATGGCTAATTCATGTTGGACACTGGTTGTCCCTGTGCTTTGTTTGATTAGCTCTCCTACGGTTTCAGCCAACGTTTTGTCAGATGCATTTCGCAAGGAGCTAGAGCAGCGTTTTGCCACCAGTGTATTACTCAACGATACCGATGTTTTTACTTTTGGTATTAATAACTTTGACCCAAATGAAGTTTTCAGTTTAGACAATGAAGATATTGGCTCGAATGATTCGGTAAGTCGCCGTCAAAACATCACATCTCTCAGCCTTCCTTACAACTTTGAGCTGCCCAACTATATTGAAGACAATCATCAAGAGATTACGTTGCGCTTATCAGCATTGCGTATCGAGAACGACGTTGAATATGCAGCGACGATAAAAAGCGATTATCAAAAAGAGTCTGTGGTTTCTGGTTACGTCGAGTTTGCTAATGTCTCTCAATTAAATGAGTACTGGAGCTTTCATTCAGGTATTGGTAATCATATCTCTTATTATCGCAACGACTTTGAATACCGCTCGTCACTACTTGAGCCTATTCAGGACCAATTGGATGGACTTTATTACAACACAGATGCGTGGGCATATATAATAGAGCCAAAAATTAAGCTGATTTTTGAAGATAAAAATCATTGGGGGAGATACAAACTGAGTACCAGTTGGCACTATTTTAATGGTGTTGGTTGGGGAGAAGCTAACAACGGTGATGTAGGGAACCCGGAAGGTTGGTATATCGCTAACGAAGCTAAGATCTTCTACGATCTCGTGCGTTGGGATAAAAACATTACATCGATGTATTCGAGCATTAGAAGAATTGATATCGGTGGGGACACCGTGGAGTCGATGGGGACGACCTCGTATTATGAGGGCAGTGTAGGTTGGTTGCTGAACCCCAACTTATTCAATGAATGGGTTGATAATGTAGGCATCGGTTTTACGATCAACTACGGGAGTAGCTTAAAAGGTGGTAGCCTCGTTCTGTTCTTCAACCAAGACTAGTTGCTTGCTGTTTAAAGCGAACTACATTTAGCACCAAATATCTAATTAACCAAAGAATCATAGCCAAGCACGTATAGAGCTTGGCTTTGTTTTTTAGCTATGAATACAG
>NZ_MCYD01000086.1:0-1340 GCF_002876325.1 Vibrio sp. 10N.261.52.A1 | reverse complement strand
CGGTAACCACCTTATCTGACGCGTTCTGGGCCGTGTCTTGTTATGTTGCTCTAACCTTGGCGGTCTATCACTGGCTAGCTCTCTACATCAACAAAGACAACGTATTCAGTAAGTTGGTCCATCAATCTCGCTCCAACCAAGTTGTATTTTCCGCTCTGATGGGTGCGCTGCCCGGTTGTGGTGGTGCTATCGTGGTAACCACACAATTTATCTCGGGTAAGCTCGGTTTCGGTGCTGTTGTCGCTGTGTTGGTGTCTACTATGGGCGATGCAGCCTTTCTACTCATCGCCAGCGAACCGAAAACAGGCCTAGCTATGATGGCGATGGGTGTCATCGTCGGTACAGCTTCAGGTCGAATCATCAATCTATTTCATGCCGATGACTTTTTACGCCCTAAACAAGTTGAGAATGATGAACCTGTTAGAATCTGTTCATCGCAATCACAAGACAAAGAAGCCGTCTCTAAAAAAGCGATCAATTTGCAAGGTTACTTATGGTCAGTATTGATTATCCCAGGCGCTGCGGTTGCCCTACTCGGCTCATTTCAAGTCGATGTCAATCAACTGCTCGCTTTACCAGAAATGTCGATGGAATGGCTTGGCGCTATCTTGTTGATTAGCTCAATGTTTTTGTGGGGACTCACACGTGAGATCAAAGACTACAAATCAGCGGTAAGTGAAGACGAAAAGTGTCTAGGCTCTCACCCATTACAAAAAACAGCACAAGATACTAACTTTGTTACAGCGTGGGTCGTGGTTGCTTTTCTGTTTTTTGAGTTCGGCTCTGTGATAGCAAATGTTGATTTTTCGACGCTATTCTCAAGCTGGGGAATGATGCTCCCCCTGGCTGGGGTCCTGATGGGTTTGCTACCGGGCTGTGGACCACAATTATTGGTAACTAGTCTTTACCTGTCAGGCGCACTTCCTCTTTCAGCTCAGGTAGGCAATGCAGTTTCAAATGATGGTGATGCCCTGTTCCCTGCCATTGCGATGGCCCCTAAAGCCGCACTGGTCGCGACCTTGTACTCCAGTGTACCCGCTCTAATCTGTGCGTACGGTTATTGGTTTATGTTCGAAATTTAAATCTTATCGCTCGATAGGTCTCTATTAGGTCGGTACTTGGTATCGACCTTTTTGCTTTCTAACCCTTGGTCACTCTAATCACTACTCTCCACCGCTCTTATTTGTAAACGCCCTCTAACCTATACAGTTACTAGCTCCCCCTCAATACGCTTCTAAACGCGCTACACAGTTGATTGACCGTAAATACAAGGTTAAGTAGATAAAATACAAAAAGCCCCTGTAAGCGTGCTTACAGGGGCTTTAATTCAAGCTTTAATC
>NZ_MCYD01000085.1:0-1297 GCF_002876325.1 Vibrio sp. 10N.261.52.A1 | reverse complement strand
CGCCACCATAGGGTGTTCGTCATTCCAGACCTGAGTCTCACCAGCCGTAGTCTTCTCGATGCTGAGCTTCAATGCTTGCTTGTCGCCTTCACCCGAGTAATACCAGCCTGAGCGGAAGGTAAAATCGTCCTGTTCTTGATTGGTAGTATGACGAACAAACAGATCATTGCTGATCTTATCTTTGTCGACCACGTTAAAGCAGAATACGCCGCCTTGATTTAGGGCTTTGTGAACGCTTGCGATGCACTCTTTTAACTTCTCGATACCATCGTTGTAATGGATCGAATACAAAAAACAAGTAATGAGGTCGAACGGTTGTGACACTTCGAAATTACTCATGTTCTGTACAGAAAAGTTAGCTTCGGGACAGCGAACTTGAGCAATGTCTAGCATGGGTTGGTTCAGGTCAAGTCCGTTACTTTGATAGCCATAATCAATAAAGTGACGAACATGCGGACCAGTACCACATCCAAGGTCTAGGTGAGTTTTTCCTTCATTTCCAAAAATCTGATGTAGCCTACGAACGCAGTGACTTTGCGCTTGGTAGTCAATATCAACACACATTAAATCATAGTAACCGGATAGGTCGGTATAGAGCGCGTTGGCGGACATATTTGCCTGCAGCATTTGCTGAAAAAATTGGGGTGGCGCATAGTAAACTAGAACTTGAAAATAACAAGAAAATCTTAATTAAATTTGTTTATTGATACTGTCTACATTCTTTGGGTAACAATGGAAGTCCGCAGCGGCGTAAGTTAAATGATTAGCTGGGCTCTACGCAAGCGCATTCCGGATTTAGTGACACTCTGTCTTTACCATTAGCTTTCGCTTGATAAAGCGCTTCATCCGTTACTCTGATGAGTGTGTTTAGTGAGCGAGTGGTTCGAACGACACAGCTGTCAGTAATACCAATACTGACACTTGTGCTAAATGATTTTCGGTTAAAACCGATGAATTGATGGCTTCGAAACTCTTCACAAATACGCTCACCGACAATTGTTGCCTGGGATTCTGCCGTGGGCAATGCAGTGGCATGGTTTGTCTGAGACTTCGGAAAGAAGACAATAAATTCTTCACCATCCCAACGGCCAACAACACCATTTAGAGCTTTGACATGTTTCTTGATGATGGTTGCGAGTGTGCGAATGACGGTGTCACCGACGCTATGTCCAAATTGGTCGTTCACATTCTTGAAGTCGTCAATATCGAGTAGCAAGCAAGACATATTAGCTTGATTGTTAGTCGGTTTTTTTAGCCAGTCATAAACCGCTTGACGAGTTAATACCTGCGTAAGGTC
>NZ_MCYD01000084.1:0-1262 GCF_002876325.1 Vibrio sp. 10N.261.52.A1 | reverse complement strand
GTTTTCTAAGTTTAGGAGTAATCGAACCTGTTATTGATAATTATAACTGGATGCTACCAACGTTTTATAATACGTTCCATTTATATGGGTGGCTATCAAATGAAATGTTGTTGCAAATATTAAACTTTACAATCGGCGTGCTTATATACTTTCCATTCTTTAAAAGAATTAGCAATTTAACTTTTTATTCAAGTGTTAATATGACAAGTGACAAGTTTTTCGACTATGAAGATAGTAGGCAGGCTCTAGGTATCGGAGATGTTGTTGGTCAGGTTAATAAATCGATAAAGGCACAACGAAATATTGAACGATTGCAGTCTACAGGAAAGTTTGAGCTATTCTATCAACCAATTTGTTCTGAAAATAAAGACTCTATAGTTTCAGTTGAAGCATTACTTCGTCATCGTTCACACGAGGGAAAAATCACACCTCCTACTTTTATCACTGATTTTCAATTGACAGGTATGATTGTCGATTTAGACCTTTGGGTTATTGAAAAAGCTTTATTAGACTTCAAAAAAATTGACATCCCCCTTGATAATGAACTTGAAAATATCGCAATAAACGTTTCTCCAATCACCTTTTTGTCCGATAGTTTTATAAAGAACTTCGTAGAAATTGTCTTATCAAGTGACGTTGCTTTTTCTGAGATAACACTTGAGATTACTGAGGATGTGCTTATTAGTGATGAGTCGGGAACTGTGGCAAAGATCGCTGAGCTAAGAGGGTTAGGAGTGTCGATTGCGTTGGATGATTTCGGCTCCGGTTATTCTTCCTTAGGTTATTTGTCTAAATACAAGTTTGATAAGGTCAAAATAGATAGGGCGCTGACAAATAATATTGATACTGAGATAGGTAGCAAGCTTTTCATGTTAACAACACAGATTGTAAAAACATTAGGTGCGGTCGCCATAGTAGAAGGCGTGGAAACTGAAAGGCAATTAAAATCTGTGAACCGATTAGGGCCATGTCTTGTTCAGGGTTATTATTTTTTTAGGCCGATGTCATTGTCTGCACTTAATAACCTATTAACATCAAAATCATCGAAAGCAATAGATAAAGTTTGTGTGTGTTATGAATAGAATAGTTTTAGCCTTATTTCTTTTTTTATTTTCAACATTTACACTCGCAAAAGTTGTTAGGGTGGGTTCTCTAGGGCAAGATATTGTCGTATCTCATACGCTGAGCAAACTTGAAAAAGATATGAATATCGAGTTTAAAATAGTGACCTTCCAAAGTAATAAAAAACTCAGTAATAATAT
>NZ_MCYD01000083.1:0-1892 GCF_002876325.1 Vibrio sp. 10N.261.52.A1 | reverse complement strand
CAACTTATCCTTAGTTTTATTAGCAAATATAATAACCCAAAAAATGTAACAAACAGAACTTAAACCTATCAAGTAACCATAAAACAACCAACCAACAGAACTTAATCCCTACAAGCCAGTCTTTTTTAATATTTATATTTCGCAAGATAAATAAAATCGTTAAGTTCCTGATGGTTCAGTTTTTTTTTTGTGAACGAGGTCTACCTTTGATTTAAAAGCAAGCTATTTTGCGGTAAATGTACCGGCTAGTGATATGTGCTACTATCCTCACTCCGTTACGTAGGTCACATTATGCTAACTACTAAAATTCAAAATTCTATTCGCACCAGTTATCAAAACCTCCAAGAACAGTTGGATAACTTTGTACCTAGGCGTGCACAAAACTACCTTGTCGCTGAGATTGCGAAGACACTTTGTGGTCAATACCACAAAAGTAATCGTATGATCGTTGCTGAAGCGGGAACCGGAATCGGTAAATCACTGGCTTATTTAATGGCAGCGATCCCTGTTGCCGTTTTAAACAACCGAAAAATTGTTATTTCAACCGCAACGGTTGCTCTACAAGAACAGCTTGTAAACAAAGATCTCCCGCTATATAGAAGGCTTACTGACAGGGAGTTCTCTTTTATATTGGCGAAAGGTCGACAACGTTATTGCTGTGCGGAAAAGTTGGCAGCCGCCTGCGGGGTTGATGGCGGTCAGATGGCAATGTTTGAATCCAAGCCAAAACAGAAAGATATTGAACAACTACAAACCATGTATCGCAGCCTTGCTCAAGGCAAATGGGATGGTGACCGAGATTCATGGCCAAAGCCTATCGATAACATGATTTGGCAGATGATTGTCAGTGATAAGCATAGTTGTAACAACAGCATGCCAACTCACAGAGACTGTCCTTTCCAAAAAGCACGCTCAGAATTAGATAAAGCAGACGTTATCATCGCTAATCACAGTTTAGTGATGGCTGATGCAGATCTAGGTGGCGGTGTAATACTGCCAGAGCCGGAAAATAGCATCTATATCTTCGATGAAGCACACCACTTACCACACGTAGCCCGAGATCACTCTTCTGCGGCGGCAAGTTTAAAAGGTGCCGCTTCATGGTTAGAGCGTTTAAACCAATCGATAACCAAACTTTCAGGGTTGGCGGACGAAAAGCGAGTGGGTCGATTCAGAAATGAATTGCAGGATTCTGTACAACAGCTGATACCAACTCTGACGCAGCTCAGTAAGCAGTTCGATGCTACTCATTTTGAAGATGGGCTTTACCGCTTTGAGCATGGTGACTTGCCAGAATGGTTAGAGAACGAATCTAAAGACCTCAAACAACTTTCTCAGAAAGCGAGCCAGGCAGTCGCTAAAATTGCGGACCTGATTGCAGAACGAGTTAAAGATGGCGAGCTTTCTGCAAAACTCGCAGAGCCAGCACTCGCGGAAATCGGCTTTTATATACAGAGAACCGAGAACCTAGCGCAAGTTTGGCGCCTGATGGCTGAACCAAAACGTGAAAAAGGTGCGCCTTTAGCGCGCTGGTTAGAGCTTAATAAAGAGAGTGAAGGCGATTTTGTTGTCAATGTTTCTCCGCTTGAGGTTGGCTGGCAACTTGATCAGCAAATCTGGAGCCGCTGTGTTGGTGCTGTGCTCGTTTCTGCAACAATGAGAGCACTCAACTCCTTCAGTTTTTTCTGCCATCAAGCCGGTATCAGTCAAAAAGAAGAAGATGGCGTGCAGTTTCTTGCCCTGGCGTCACCGTTTGATTATCAGAATCAAGCGGAGTTAATCGTGCCAGCCATGAAATACGAACCACAAGCACTTCAATTTACCGAATATCTTATTGAAATTCTGCCTAAGGTAATAGAAGACAACAAAGCCAATCTCGTTCTATTCTCTTC
>NZ_MCYD01000082.1:0-1877 GCF_002876325.1 Vibrio sp. 10N.261.52.A1 | reverse complement strand
GTTCTAGAGTCTCGATGCCTAGAAGCGACAGACCTTGTTTGATTGTCTTCGCTGTTAGGGCAGCAAGCTTCAGACGGCTCTGTTTAACCGCTTCGTCTTCTGCTACTAGGATAGGACATGCTTCGTAGAAGCTAGAGAACTGACCTGCTAGTTCGAATAGGTAGCTACACATGATGTGTGGTTGACCTTCACGAGCAACAGATTGAACTGCTTCTTCAAACTGCAGAAGTTTCGCGATAAGTGCTTTTTCTTTCTCTTCAGTGATTTTGATTTCACCTTCAAGAGCGTCCATAGAAACGCCAGCTTTCGCAAATACAGAAGCAACACGAGTGTATGCGTATTGCATGTAAGGTGCTGTGTTACCTTCGAACGCAAGCATGTTGTCCCAATCGAACACGTAGTCAGTAGTACGGTGCTTAGAAAGGTCTGCGTACTTAACCGCTGCCATTGCAACTGTGTTAGCGATCGCTTTCTTCTCGTCTTCTGCTAGTTCTGGGTTCTTAGATTCGATCAGTTGTGCTGCACGAACTTCTGCTTCATCAAGAAGGTCAGCTAGACGAACCGTACCGCCTGCACGAGTCTTGAATGGCTTACCGTCTTTACCTAGCATCATGCCGAACGCGTGGTGCTCAAGAGAAACAGATTCAGGGATGTAACCTGCTTTACGAACGATAGTCCAAGCTTGCATTAGGTGTTGGTGCTGACGAGAGTCGATGAAGTAAAGAACGCGGTCTGCGCCTAGCTCTTCAAAACGGTATTTTGCACAGGCAATATCAGTTGTTGTGTAAAGGAAACCGCCGTCGCGCTTCTGGATGATAACGCCCATTGGGTCACCATCTTTGTTTTTGTATTCGTCTAGGAATACAACTTGTGCGCCGTCATCTTCTTTAGCAAGACCTTGCTCTTTAAGATCAGCAACGATGCCTGGAAGCATGTTGTTGTACATGCTTTCGCCCATTACGTCATCACGCGTTAGTGAAACGTTTAGACGATCGTAGTTGCGTTGGTTTTGAATCATTGTTACGTCAACAAGCTTCTTCCACATCTCTGCGCAGAACTCGTCGCCGCTTTGTAGTTTCACTACGTAGCCACGTGCTTTAACTGCGAACTCTTCGTCTTCGTCGTAAAGCTTTTTAGATTCACGGTAGAAGCCTTCAAGGTCAGCAAGTTCCATTGAAACTTCACCTGATTCAGCCTGAACGCGCTCAAGGTTTGCGATAAGCATACCGAATTGAGTGCCCCAATCACCGATGTGGTTAGCACGGATAACTTTGTGGCCTAGGAATTCCAGTGTACGAACAACGGCATCACCGATGATTGTTGAACGCAGGTGACCAACGTGCATTTCTTTTGCAACGTTTGGCGCTGAGTAGTCAGCAACAATGGTTTGTGCTTCAGCTGCCGCAACACCAAGGCGAGAGTCAGCAAGTGCTGCGTCTGCTTGTTTTGCTAGGAAAGCCTCATCTAGGAAGATGTTAAGGAAACCTGGACCTGCGATCTCAACTTTAGAAGCGATACCGTCTAGGTTTAGAACGTCCAATACTTTCTGAGCAAATTCTCGCGGGTTAGTGCCTAGTCGCTTAGCAACGCCCATTACGCCGTTTGCTTGGTAGTCACCAAATTGTGGTTTTGCAGATTGGCGAACAGCAGCAGGAGAGCCTGCAGGTGCGCCAGCGGCTTCTAGAGCCTGAGATACTTTGTCATTAATAAGTGCTTGGATATTCACACGCGTTTCCTTCAATTCAAGGATGATAAGAGTGGCCGTTATTTCGAGGTCATTAAATTTGGTTAATTATGCGTCTAGTTAACGATTTAATGCCGAAATGAACAACAGACACTGTTTAAGTTCACAAAAATGGCAGTAATCATACCAATTT
>NZ_MCYD01000081.1:0-2597 GCF_002876325.1 Vibrio sp. 10N.261.52.A1 | reverse complement strand
CTGCTGAGTTGTAGAAACCAGCTGTGCCAGGCTTTTTCTCAGTACCGGCTTTCTCAAAGAAAACACCGATAGTTGAAGCGCCGCCACCAAATGCAGCCGCAATACGTGAAGACAAGCCGTAGCCACTTGAAGAGCCAACAACTAGTACACGTTTAGGTGCGTTTGCGATTGGGCCTTGAGCTTTTGTGTAAGCAATTTGTTCTTTTACATTAGCTTCACAACCGACTGGATGTGTTGTAGTACAGATGAATCCGCGAATTCGAGGTTTGATGATCATATTCAACTTCCTTAAAAAATCAGGTTAAGGATAAAAGTTTCGTACGCAAATGGCATCTAATTTCTGTAAAAATGTGGTGAAAATGCAAGTGGTTGGAGCACTCAGTGATTATTTGCTGACTAAGTCACCATTTGTTAACGCCTCTATTGCGACTTCTACGACAAAAACAAAAAAAGGCACCTTTTAAGGTGCCTTTTATTATTTCTTAATCTAAGCAACGCTATTTAGCTTAGGTTTTAACTCTTTTCGCGTCAAAGTTTCACTGTAATCGTGACTGAAGTGGTCAACTTGGATTGCAGCGTAGCGTAGTTTGTCTGCTGCAATGATTTGGTCAACTTCGTCTTGAGTCAGTACGTCTGCTGCCAGTGCTTGAGCAAGTTTGTCTTGCAGTAGACCTTTACGAGCAACTTTACCCTCTTTAACTGCTTTGAAGATCTTACGCTCAAGTGGTTTGATGCTGTACATCGCATTGAACGCATTTTCCATCAAGCCAACGCTATCGTCTTCTTCCTGACCGATGTAGCAAAGGTGAGTCAGGCGTTCACGGTGTGCTCCCGGAGTCATCAAGCTTTCAGCCAACTGGACTGTCAGATCATCGCTTGGTTTCTCGAAGTGGTTGCCCACAGGGAATATTAGGCCTTTAAGTACCTTACCAACGACCTTATTCGGGAAGTTACGGTACGCCTCTTGTAGGGCCTTTGCAGCATGGTGGAAACAATGCTGAACCGCGTAGTGTACATAGTCTAAGTCTGCTTGTTGACGACCTTCGTCTTCATACTTCTTAAGTGCCGCAGAAGCCATGTATAGGTAACTCAGACCATCACCTAAACGTGCAGAGATAAGCTCTTTACGTTTCAGTTCACCGCCCAGAGTTAGCATCGCGAAGTCTGCACTTACCGCTAATGCACGGCTTAGACGAGTCAGGTCTTGGTAGTAAGGCTTAGTTGGACCACTCATGTCCGCTTTAATAAACTTAGAGCCAGTCAATGCCGCACCGAACGCGCCAAATGTGTTCTTAGTTGCGTGACCAATATGCTTGAACAACAAGTCATCGAAGTCTTTCGCGCCTTGCTTCTCATCTGGATTAGCTGCCGCTTCCATCTCGCTCAATACGTATGGGTGACAACGTGTCGCACCTTGACCAAAGATCATCAGGTTACGAGTCAGGATGTTTGCACCTTCTACTGTGATTGCAACTGGGATACCTAGGTAAGGCGCTGCCAAGTAGTTCATTGGACCATCTTGAATTGCACGACCAGAGTGAATATCCATTGAATCATTCAGAATGGTACGTGCCATCTCTGTCATGTGGTATTTCGCGATAGCCGTTACGATGCCCGGTTTCTCTTTCATATCAAGCGATGTCGTTGTCAGAGTTCGTGTCGCTTCTAGTAGATACGTTAAACCACCAATGCGACCTAAGCTCTCTGCGACACCTTCGAACTTACCAATCGACATACCAAACTGCTTACGAACATATGCGTATGCACCTGTTGTTCTCGCCGTTAGGTGGCCCATCGCTGTACCTAGTGCTGGTAATGAGATACCACGACCCGCAGATAGACATTCCACTAGCATACGCCAGCCTTTACCTGCGTAATCCGCGCCACCGATTAACCATTCCATTGGAATGAATACATCATGACCACGTGTTGGACCGTTCATGAAAGCAAGACCTAGTGGGTCATGACGCTCACCAATCACAACGCCTTCATGGTCTGCTGGAATAAGCGCACACGTGATGCCGATATCTTCTTTGTCACCCAACAGTTTTTCTGGATCGTGCAGTTTGAATGCAAGGCCAAGCACTGTTGCTACTGGTGCTAGCGTGATGTAACGCTTGTTCCAGTTAAGCTTGATACCCAGTGTCTCTTTACCTTCGTGCATACCCATACATACGGTACCAACATCAGGAATACCGCCTGCATCAGAACCCGCTTCTGGGCCTGTTAGTGCGAAACATGGGATATCTGTACCGTCAGCAAGACGTGGCAACCAGTAATCTTTCTGTTCTTGTGTACCATAGTGAGATAGAAGCTCACCTGGACCCAGTGAGTTAGGAACCATTACAGAAACCGCGGCACTGATACTGCGAGTTGCAATCTTAGTAACAATGGTTGAGTTTGCGTGCGCTGAAAATTCGCGACCGCCGTACTCTTTAGAAATGATCAACGAGAAGAAGCGTTCTTTTCGTAAGAAGTTCCAAACTTCCTTCGGAAGATCTCGGTCTTCTTTCACAATCTGATGGTCATCAAGCATAGAAAGCAAGGTTTCTAGCTCATTATCCATAAAAGACTGCTCTTCTGACGAAAGTTGAGGC
>NZ_MCYD01000080.1:0-874 GCF_002876325.1 Vibrio sp. 10N.261.52.A1 | reverse complement strand
GTCATCGTCATCGTCATCATGACCGTAGTGATCGTCGTGTGAACGAATACTCATCAAACCTGAATTAACTTCAGGCTCTGCATCTCCAATCAGTGTCACAGACTTATTACGTACAGCACTGTCTATTTGCATCACCATATCATCGGCAGTCAAAAATACGATTTGACCGCTAGCTCGATTCAAAGCGACGGATTTCGCACCAGACAATTGCGGTACCGCTTGTGAACCGCGGACAACCAAATCACTGTCTATTTGCAAGTGCCTCGAAGCGATCCCTGAAACGTCTACGTCAGACAGATCTAACGTTTGATGCTCGATCATAAGATCGAGTGCGTGGGCGATATTAGTATATGCTCTTTGCTTACCATCAGTTTGTGCCTTTTTCAGTGATTTTAGCAACACGTTAGACTTATCTTTAGGACCATATGCAGTGTCTAGTGAGGAAAAATTGACCCCAACGTGATCACCAAGCTTACGTTGAAGGGATGCCTTAGCCTGAGCCAGATCGTTACTAACCGTTGGGTTAAACATCATTTCACTATGAATCAAAGTGGTAAAAGGCGACACCAGTTCAAAGCCAGGAGGGGCGGTCAAAACCGCACCATCGTATTGCCTCAGCTGCGCATACATAGATACGTTTGCAATACGTTTTTCTAGGTCACTACATACGCCATTCAGATCTGCATCGGCACATACTAATGAATTTTGAAAGGTATAGCTGGAAGGGACAGATCCAACAGGGCTCTCCCCATCAGAGCCCCCCCCACATCCTGTGACCATTAATGCACCACACACAGCAAGTGACAATTTACACATTAAAAAACTATTACCCACTTTCAAACTCATTATTTAAAACCTATTCGACTGACAAATT
>NZ_MCYD01000079.1:0-1348 GCF_002876325.1 Vibrio sp. 10N.261.52.A1 | reverse complement strand
ATACTAAACCCAACGCTAAACTTGGCTATAAATATAAAATAAGTAGCCAAAGTCAAAACATAAATCTAAGTTTTCCACTTCTGGCTAGTTCAATATATGGAATGATATTTCATATAGGAGTATGCTTTTACTTTGCTTCCCAGTTAAAGGCTCTCATAGAATGGCTAAGCGCAGTAAGATCGATACCTGTCGAACTATCCAACTCATCCTCGATACCAGCTGTCACCAATTACTCACAGTCGGATATCAAAATATGTCTTATACCACACTCAGCCAAGCGACGAAGATATCCAGAACGGGAATAAGCCATCACTTTCCTAAGAAGACTGACTTTCTAATGGCATTAGAAGGACGATTCTTAAAGCTTTTAGTTGATCATCTGACGATTAATGAAGGAAGTGATGCGTTGGAACTGTCTTGGCAGAAAGCACTTCAAAGCAAAGAATTCACAGCTATTCTTAGGTTGGTATTCCATCACTCAGTCATCCGTTCTGAAACGTGTCACTTCTCTCAACGTTTGATGGATAACTTCGTTAAGGTGATTACTTCTCATGCAGGAACACAAGCGAACAAGCAAGTCGAGCGTTTATTGGGCGTTAGCCTTGTACATATTGCCAAACATGATAGAAAGTAGAGAAAAGCCCATTACTTCGCACTTGCTACACAAACCACTCTATTTCGACCAGATTCTTTTGCTTGATAGAGCGCATCATCGGCGACTTTAAGGTGCTTTTTATAGGTATCGCGATTGAGCTGATCATTCGCAATACTCACCGAAGCGCCAATTGAAGTCGTGATGTCTAAAGGCCCCGACGGCGTATCGATCGGGGTTTGTGCAATCGCCAAGCGGATGATGTCTAACTGCTGCTGTGGGGCCAGAGAGCCAGAAAGCAACAACACAAACTCTTCCCCTCCCCAACGAGCAACCACATCATTTGAGAATAGGTGTTGCTGGATACGTCTCGCGACTTCCACCAGCACTTGGTCACCGACATCATGTCCATGAGTGTCGTTCACTTGCTTAAAATAGTCTAAGTCCAAGATAGCTAAGCTGGTGCCAAATGAGTTACCGTTAAATGGCGTAGAGCTCGTCAGCAGCTTTTCTAAATAGCGTCTGTTGTACAAACCTGTGAGTTCACACGTGGTAGATTGAGCTAGCAGCGCATCGTTCGTTCTTTGGATTGTTCTCAGTCTCACCATTAATAAAACCGCACTGATACCCACCATGATACCTAATGCCACTACAATACGATTTCTTAGTTGCTGTTTTTCGAGCAATAGCTCGTTGAGGTCTTTCTCGGTATTGAGTAATTCATTCTCTTGGGCAAGCGCCGTGGTTGCATAATCT
>NZ_MCYD01000078.1:0-3657 GCF_002876325.1 Vibrio sp. 10N.261.52.A1 | reverse complement strand
CTTTACAGCTATGGAGAGTCGGATTGAATAATACGGCTTGAAATAGTGTTATTTCAAAGGACCAAGCCCTACTTCATTTCACCATAGCGTTCTAGGTAAAGAACCGTTGCAGCTGTACGAGAAGGTACTTGCAGCTTTTTCAGCAAGCTCTTCATATGTACCTTAACTGTCGATTCAGAAATAAACAGGTGGTCCGCGATTTGCTTGTTACGGTAACCTTTCGCAACTTCTTGCAGGATCTGCATTTCACGTTCTGTCAATTGGTCAAAAATGTCGTTGCGGCTACCAGCGTCACTTAGGTAACGAGCAACTACACTGCTGTATGCCTTGTCACCACCGTGTGCTTGCTTAAGGAGTTCGATCAATTCATCAGGCTCGGTGTCTTTCAGAAGGTAACCATCAGCACCCGCTTTTACAATCGCTTCAATGTCTGCAGGGCTGTCAGAGACCGTCAGGATTACAATGTTTGCGCTAGAACCGTCAGTGCGAAGTGCTTTCAAGGTATCTAAACCAGACATGCCCTTCATATTGAGATCCAAAAGGATCAAATCAGGTTCTTCTTCATGAGCAAGAGCAACCGCTTCAGTGCCGTTACTTGCTTCTGCAATCACTTCGAATTCGTCTTCAAAGCTCAGTAATTGGCTTATACCTCTGCGCATCAATGGATGATCATCAACCAGCACTACTTTACAAATCGTCAACTTTAACTTCCTTCAAACTTTTATATTTCAATATGACTGTACAGCCTTCACCTTGCGCCGCTTCAATCGTCAAGTCGCCATTCAGTCTTGCCGCACGCTCCTGCATAATGCTCATCCCGTAGTGGTTCACCTTGGAACTACTTGAGTCAAAGCCATCTCCATTATCTTTTATCACGACTAATACTTCACCGTCCTCATCGATACAGCATACATCTATCAAGTCGGCATTGGCGTGTTTTATTGCATTTATTGTTGCTTCACGAATCAATTGAAGCAAGTGAACCTGACTATGCGCATCAAGCTCGATCGATGAGAGATTATTAGTGAGGTTAATCTTCGCATCGGTTCTCTCACTGAGCTCCTCAAGCATGGTACTTAAGGCGTCTCCAAAGTTGCCCTCTTTAATGGTCAACCTAAATGTGGTGAGTAGCTCCCTTAACTGGGTATAAGCGTCGGCTAAGCCGTTTCCGATCTCAGACGCGATTTGTTCAGATTGCTCTCGGTGCTGTTGCTCTGGCAGTTTGCCAATCACACGCTTTAATAGTGTAACTTGAATTTTCAAGTACGACAGTGATTGAGCCAATGAATCGTGGAGTTCACGTGCAATCGTGGCACGCTCTTCCATGATAATAAGCTGTTCAGCTTTCTTTTGAGCACGATTGTAGTAGATCGCTCTCGATAGCAGTTGAATGAAGCTTTCGATCAGAGCTTTAGTTGAGTGCCCGTGGTGATATGAACAGTATAAATAGCCGAGAATAAGTTCGTTGTCGTCGAGTTTCATCTCAAACTTTTCGTAGTCTAAATTCGAATCGTAACCTTCATCCATAATCAATGAACGGCCTGAGTTATCTACAATCTCGAGTCTCAGTGATCCAATCCCTTCCAAGCTCACGAGATGCTGCAAGATAGCTCGGAAGTTTTCAGGAGCAATACGCGTCACCGTGAGCTCTTGTGACGAGTTATAAAGTGCCTGCAGCGACTGGTTAGCATTTTGCAGCTCAATCGTCTTCGCATCCACCACATCTTCAAGGTTTCGATAAAGCACGCCTAAATCTTTAGCCATCGAGTTGAAGGTTTTGGTCAAAATGCCCATTTCGTTGTTACTGGTCACTTTGAGTTCTACCTCGAAGTCGCTGTTTTTGATTCTTTGGCTCGCACCGACAAGAGCATGTAGCGGTTTAACAACCTGTTTACGTACAAAATGAACAACAAAAAGAGATATGACGAGAATTCCACCTAAACCGACACCACCAGCCCACGCCAGTTTAATCAATTTGTCTTCAGAGAATTCTTGCAGTTTAAAAACAAATCCATCGATCTCAGTTACGAAGTTTTCAACCAACACGAGATAGTGTTTACGGTCTTCACTATTCAGAACGCGTTTCAATTCATGCCAACGGCCAATAATTAGATAGTAGTCTTCTGTGATATCCGTCGGAACATCCCAACTCACCAATTTTGTCATCGAAGGCGAATAAAGTGAACTTTCAAACTCACGGATATGAGAATCGAAATCAACAGATTCTATTTGAATATCATGGGCTAAACGATAGCTTTGCATACGCATCGAACCGGCTACATTGACGGCCTCAGCATCGTTCAAGCTTGAAGCTAAGGTAAAGATAGCAAAGCCAGTAGTAGCAACGGACAACAGCAATATAGAGAGTAATGACTTAGCTATTGTACTAGTAACAGATGAGACTGGTTTTATAAGCAAAGGTGACTTCCTATTGATAAATGACTTGCTATTAGGCTCGTATTGTCACACATCAAAAATCATAGCTCCATTCAATATGTGATCACTCGCCTCGTAATTTATTGATCTATGACAATATATACCCCCAATTAGCCCTTATGGGGTATTTATACAATTGTTTCTAAACCTACACTACTTGTGATGACAAATTACAAGATATTAATGAAATAACGACCTAAAATTACAACATCTTAGCAACATCTAGGGGTTTTTAGTGGTAGATCTGTCAAAACGTCGTCTGTTTTCTAGAAAAAAAGTCGATTCAAGCCAAATTCGTTTGCCTTGGATTCATAACCTAGAGAGCTTTGTAGATGATTGCACTCGCTGCGGAAAATGCATCGAGAGTTGTGAGACTAAGATAATCATTGTAGGTGATGGTGGGTTCCCCACTGTCGATTTCTCTATCGATGAATGTACGTTCTGCTATCAATGTGCAGACGTTTGTCCGGAACCCATTTTTAAGCCAAAGCAAGGAGAGCCTTGGCAAGCAAAAGCACGTATTTCTGATAAGTGTTTAGCGCAACAAAATGTTGAATGCCGAAGCTGTGGTGACATGTGTGAACCTATGGCCATTCAATTTCAACTTAGAGCAGGCAGTGTTGCTCTACCAAAAATCGAGTTAGATGAGTGTAGCGGTTGTGGAGCCTGCGTAGCAGTTTGCCCTACTTCAGCTATTCTTGTGAGTAATGCATAAATAAAAATAACGAGAGCAATTTATGGCACTAAATGAAGTGCATATATCAAGTCTAGTCGTGCATGTGAGCCCAGAGCATCTCAATGAGATCAAAGCTGAGATCGAGCAATTCGATAACGCTGAAATCTACGGAGATAGCCCTGAAGGCAAAATCATCGTGGTCCTAGAAACCGAGAACCAAGGTTTTGTAACGGACACCATCGAAGCAATAAATAACATTAAGAACGTTTTAGGGACAGCTTTGGTTTACCACCAAATCGAAACTGGACTAGACGAAACGGATTTAGAAACTGGAAGCAACAATTCTCAACTTGAGGGTGAAGTATGAAAATGACAAGACGTGCGTTTGTGAAAGCAAACGCAGCTGCATCAGCGGCAGCCGTTGCAGGTGTAACACTACCGGCAACAGCAACCAACCTGATTGCTAGCTCAGATCAAACAAAAATCACGTGGGATAAAGCGCCTTGTCGTTTTTGTGGTACAGGCTGTTTGAAGTGGTCAAGTAA
>NZ_MCYD01000077.1:891-1970 GCF_002876325.1 Vibrio sp. 10N.261.52.A1 | reverse complement strand
ACTTATTGGCTATTTTGTTTCTGTGCTTCTTTTGCTTTCTGTTTTGGCAGCAGCGCAGGCAATCTGAGCTTGCGAAAGCTGCCATTGCGAGAAAGTGTAAAGAGCTCGACTTGCAACTGTTAAGTGTTGCCTTTAGTGGTCATAAATTGAAGATGCGCCATGAACTCACGACCATTTGGCGCTGGCACACCATTTACCAATTTGAGTTTTCAGCGTTAGGGGATGACTGTTACAAAGGGAAACTGACCATGGTAGGTTTCCGTTCTATGCGGTTTGAGCTACAGCCTCATAGAATGTAACGTCGCAGTAAGCGGTGTATCGATATTCATGATAAGGGCCAAACTGATCTTGTTTGGTCTCTTTAAATACAAAGCCGAGTTTTTCTAAAAGCTTAATCGATGGATTATGACCGACATTAACGGTCGCGAAAACATTGGTTAAACGCTCTTCAAAGCACACCAAATTAAAGAAAGGTTTCAGTACCTCACTGGCAAAACCTTGATTCCAATATTCTTTATCCAAGATAAAGCCTAACTCGTGCTTACCTTCTTCTGATGAGATAAATACATGCCCAAGATATTCACGGGTTTGGTTATGGATAATGGCACGGCAAAAGCCGACGTTGTCTTGCAGTATCTCTTGAAATAGTTGCTTCGCAGAAGCGATAGAATGCGGCCCATTCATTTCTGCTCGATTAATCGGGCAGCAGTTGAGCTTGATGAAATCGTGCTGTAGCTGTTCGGTATAAGGTACTAACAGCGTTCTTGAGGTTGCTATCGTCATAAAACACTCCTTGTGTTGACCGTTAGCAGAAAAGCAGATGTATTGCTCCTAAATAAAGAGCCTCTAGATGGGTGAAATGTCTAGATAAAGAAAAGCCCCGACACCGAAGTGTCAGGGCTAGGGTCTTACTCGCAGCAGTCCGGCTACTAATTAATGCTCCATGCATCATCCATAATAGTGGCTGTAATCCTTCAGCTCTTTCCTTTACTTCGCCGTCCTAGCGGTGTCCAATCATCCTGAAAGCTAACAATCCTAGTTAGCGCACATCACTTGTTCCGTGAGCGGTGTCCTTTACA
>NZ_MCYD01000077.1:0-158 GCF_002876325.1 Vibrio sp. 10N.261.52.A1 | reverse complement strand
CTTTACATCATCCTGATGCTAATCCAACCCTTTATCCTAAAGGTGTCCATTGTCATTCCATTGCAGCTAACTTCCTGTTAACTGACTGTGTCCCTACAATGTCCTTGCGCTCCATGCTTGATCACTCAATCCTAAGTAACCAAATCTTCATCCTGAAG
>NZ_MCYD01000076.1:0-664 GCF_002876325.1 Vibrio sp. 10N.261.52.A1 | reverse complement strand
ACTTGCTGCGCAATATCGGTGTTGTTTCTGGCAGTTGCGGAAACAGTCTTTATGAGTTCACGGTCAGACTCTGTCACCTCACCGTGCGAGAAGTTGTCATCGTTTACTGTGTAGGTAAAGTTATCAACGATGATTTGTGTTTTTTCGTCACATCGGTAACCACCACAAGACCCGTTGTTGTTTCCTTGAATAATCCAACGGTCACCGGAGCGGTTTACGACCATGTCTCTGCCAACATACGCCGCGTTATTACCGGCAACCCACGCGTAACCAAGGAAGCTAGCTAACATGCTTATCGGGTGAATAAAATCCTCGCGGTCGTTGACGAGTGCATACTCAACATCAATCTCTTCACCTTCAGCGATCGCCTTAGGTGTAATACTAGGGATTTCTGATTGAGCGTCATTCGGGTAACAGAAGGTTATATCGCTTGGTCCAGATTGTTTGATCTCCCCGAAATAACCCGGTCCCATAATTACCCAATTATCTTTTAGGCCAACGATATCCCAAGTCCCCATTTGCTGTAGGATTGAACTATTGTACTCTTGTGCTTCATAGCGATCTAAAGGGCGATAGCCTGAGCGACAAACATCATCGCCTAAATTGTCACGCACGATTTGATCTGGGTATATTTTCGCGTTTACTCCGGTCGATAGTACAGACA
>NZ_MCYD01000075.1:0-946 GCF_002876325.1 Vibrio sp. 10N.261.52.A1 | reverse complement strand
GGCGTTTTTGTTTTTTGAAATGAGTGGTTTGTTTGAAAGGGCTTCTTCTACTTAGCGCAATCTTCCAGATTCTTAGCCATTTTGTTGGCGACTTTTCGGAACTGTTCTAGTTCATCTTCGGCCATGCCTTTGGTCATTCTCTGCAGCATCTCTCGATCAATATTCGAGACCTTACCCATGATCTCTTCACCCTTATCGGTCAGAACCAATAGCTGGCTACGCTTGTCTTCTGGGTTTGGAGATTTCTTCACAAGCTCTTGATTGATCAACGCATTAACTAACCTCGTGACCTGTGCTTTATCGCGGTTTAGGAAGTGCGCGATATCAATAGCCGTACATGGAGATTTCTTAGTAATGATCTTCATGACACGAATATTCATAGGGGCGATCTCAGAATCCAAGCTCTCAATCTGCTCACTCATTTTACGTTTCAAAGAGTGTACTAAGCGAAAGATAGACTCTAACGATGTGTTATCAGACATAAACGATCCTTAGAAATGTAGTTGACAACGTCAACCATTGTATTTATAGTTGATATTATCAACTTAGTTGTTCGTAAATTCAAGTTAGGAGACAGTAATGACGATGCAAACAATCACAGGCAAACACAATCACTACCGTATCACTATCGAAGAAGTGAACATCAAGGAAGATCGTGAGCTGCAAACCATGCAGTTTGAAATTGAAGACAGAGAAAACATGTTCGCGATTGTAGATAAGATTAAGCAGGACAGTGGCTTAGATGAGCAATCCGCAACGAGACTAGGTGTAAGTATTCGCTTACTGGGGCCGTTGATGATGCAAGATAGAAAACACCCTCTGTTTGTAGATTTCATGCCTCACTTCAGAAACTTCATGCAAAATCTTAAGAAGACGCTGAAAGGCGCGTAGCGCTTGTCCGGCAATGACATATTCAAAAAGCCAGCAATCTGAAGTGACCCCGTAA
>NZ_MCYD01000074.1:0-1286 GCF_002876325.1 Vibrio sp. 10N.261.52.A1 | reverse complement strand
ATTTAACATCTCGTGGGCTACTTGAGTCCGTTCGGATGAGTGAGCGTTAAAATAGGTTCTGTAGAAATTTTCTATCAAGCTGTTCAACATAATACTTCCTTATATAGTTAACCGATTTGAATGAGAATCTGTTTCCAGACAGCACTTTCATCAAGTAGAGTAAATTCTCTGCGTAGGCCCCAAGGCCCAAACTCCGCATGGCTGATTCCCATGATGTAAACGTCTTTTCCTGTAGGCTTTCCAAACATACCGTAGCCTTCATGCTTGCCTTGTAGCGACCAACGAATAGCCGCACGTGGTGACATCATTTCGTCATTGCGGCCTATACGATGGTGAATTTTGAACTCCGCGTTCGGAAATGAAGAGCGCAGTGACATCCAAAACTGGTCGATCTCGTTATGAGAGAGTGCAGTTTGGCTGCCCGTGTATTCGCCAATACAAGCTCGGTCATATTCTTTTGGTATTACCGAGAACTCAGCACCCATTACACGTCGCAGTATGTCTTCATAGCGCTGACCGTATTCATTGTCATTACCTACACCAAGGTAAGGGCCTTGAATGTCGACTTGGGGAGTGAAAGGGAAGGGGCATTGCTCAACGCCACCCTCTATTTCGATTTGCTGACGAGCGTACTCTTCTGACGTCATACCCAGTTGGTTTGCAATCGCAGCGATGTCTCGGATCATCCACTCGTCATTGATTTGGTTATTGATGGCATGGCAGTCAGCGATAATTCGAAACTTAAGTGTTTTGTTTGTGGCTTTACCAAATACGCCATCATTAGTGTGAGTAGCTGTTGAAATGATTCGATGTGATGAGAGCATGCCTTGCTCAGGAGTCCCTGACCAAATAACGTCTTCACCCAATAAGGTACGGTTCGGGAACTCGGCTAGTGTGCCCATGGTCGCGCTGATGACCTTTTCGTTTCCCTCGGTGATGGAGAGTGGTGTACGGACGATAATGTCAGGTGAGTAATAGTTATGTAGGGTACTCAGACCTCGATCTTCCCAAATTTCTTTAGTGATGCCTAATATGTAATCCGGAAAATCTTGCCATTTAGAATCAAAGCCAACCATAGCCATTAATCACCTCCTGATGCGTCATAAAATTAGTTATTGGATTATTTTTGGTTACGTATCCAATATTGCCTTTTGTTACCAGCGTGTCAATGAGGTGTTTTGCATATGTTTCTTTATTGTGGGTTGGATCTGTTTTTTAACAACTCTCAAAATACGGTTCTCAGTAAGATAATTGAGTAATGGTTCCATATTTATCGAGTGTATATG
>NZ_MCYD01000073.1:0-537 GCF_002876325.1 Vibrio sp. 10N.261.52.A1 | reverse complement strand
ACATACTCACCTTGAATATCATCCGCATTGACTTCAAGGGTCTCGCCATTTTTTACGACTTGGTGAAAGAGATGATGCTCATCAATGATGTGAATGATCTGAAATTCGTCAGACTCAGGAACAGTAAACGTTGCACCTTTACTGACGTCAACGATGGCAATTGAGTAGACGACATCGCGATTTGAACGGATGACTTGCTGATTGTCTATGCTGACCGGTTCATCATGCATCCATGTGTTCACGCCGACTTTTTCTTGTACGCCAGCAAAATACCAATCAGATTCAGCAACAACGTAGTTGTCCATTGTCACAGGAGCTGCCACACAGCTAAATGCAGTGATTAGAGATAAAGATAAAATCGTTTTTTTCATAAATTGACTCGCTGATTCAAAGATTAATATATGTTCCTAATCAAACCCTTCCGAATCAGCGACATTGAATATTGAACAATTGCTGATCCGCATTCCTTTACATTTACTTACTACTCTAATCAAGCCACTGAACTTAGAATATTTGAATATATGTAACTTGCTGTTA
>NZ_MCYD01000072.1:0-1940 GCF_002876325.1 Vibrio sp. 10N.261.52.A1 | reverse complement strand
TTATTGTTCTCTTTTTACAAACGGTATTTTCTATTATCTCTGTTTTTCAAGTTAATTACCAAAGCTAAACTGTATTCAACTTATCGAGATAACCCAATCAAAAACACAGTGTTTCAAAGAAGACTGTTATGGAGAAAACAATGTCAAACAATCAAGTATTAGAAGCGTGTAAGCAAGGCATTAACGCATGGCAAAAAGCATTCAACAGCCAAGATGCGAAAGGTTGTGCAGATCAATATACAGAGAACTGCGTAATGGAAGCTCGTCCATTTGGTACTTTTGAAGGTCGTGAAGCGATTCAAGTATTTTGGCAAGGTATCATGGACCAAGGTTTCAAAGACGTTGATTACACTGACGTAAAATGGGAAGAACACCCAGAAGGCGGATACATCCTTACTGCTAGTTGGACAATGAACAAAGCATTCGGTGTTGTACACCGTGAACACTGGGCTCTACAAGCCGATGGCTGTGCTCGCCTAGTAAGCGACGACTTCGAAGTTCAAGGCGAACGCTAGAGACGAGTAGCCCAAAACAGTAGCAAAAACAAAAGCCAGCACCCTGCCAGGTTGCTGGCTTTTTTGTATAACAACACAGCCCCGCTCCGTCACTGTTTCAACTAAACACAATCATTATCCGCACCAAAGGATTGATAGATTTATCTTTAGTTTCCATGACATAGCACCAAGTGTGATACTTGCTGCAAACTATCGAATCTCACTTATTGAGAACCAAAGACGACTTGAGATGTTGTTATTGCTGAGCCATTCTTTGTATAAATGATGGAGAGCTTTTCCATCACAATTAAAGAGAGTGACAAGGAATTCGAATGATAAAAATGTTGGTTTGTGACTTTGACGGTACACTCGATGGCGGCCCTTCTCATGGGGTTAATCAACTTTTCAATTACCTTACAGAGCAACCCGATATCCGCTTTATCATCGCGACCGGTAGAACTCTCCCTTCCATTCAAGTTGGCTTGGCATCAGATAACTACCCAGAACCACACAGCATCATCAGTGATGTTGGAACAAGAATTCACCACAACCATATCCAAAAACCTGACCATATCTGGCATGAGAAACTCGAAGCATCGTGGAATAAGTCAAAGGTAGAGTCGGCGCTAGCGCCACTCGACTTTATGGGTGAACGCTTAGAAGGCCACCAAGGTCCCCATAAGATGACCTTTGAGGGTAAGCTGTCTGAACCTCAGCATGCATTAATTGAATCACAATTAGAATCCCATGGCTTAGATGTCCACCTCACCTATTCACACGACTGGTATCTGGATATCACACCAAAAGGCGTCAATAAAGCAACGGCAATCCATCACCTGCTGAAGCAACATGACTTGAGTATTGAACAGGTGTGTGTTGCCGGTGACTCAGCGAACGATACATCAATGCTTACGATAGAGGGTGTGAACTCAATATTAGTAGCAAACCACTACCCTGAAGTGGCTCATCTATCAGACAGAGATAACGTATATACCAGTAAGGCGACCCATGCCGAAGGTGTGCTAGAAGGCCTTAAATACTGGCAACAACGAGCTTCAAGTAACCGCTAATATATATCCTCGCAGCTTCCAGCTGTGCAGTTCAATCGAAGCTGGGTTCCTTGCTACTTCCAACCAGGGAGCCACGCTTGATTGTCGGTGAGGTCGCGCCAATTTATCGCTTCTTCCCGTTTCGTCATCACCGCTTCGATCAAACAGCGCACCACTTCTCCTTCGTCAAACTCTACCTCCGTAACCATGAAGTGCTTTTCCTTTTTCACCGGGCTAACGGCCGTCCACTTACTACGAAATAGTTTCTTGGGGTTGATACGGTTCATGGGCTTTTCCTGTCTCAATTGCAACAGAACTTTATAAGACTTGTAGATTTAAAAAGATCACTACATACCAAAAAACATAATTTAAATCCAAGTACGCCACAAGTAAGATC
>NZ_MCYD01000071.1:0-317 GCF_002876325.1 Vibrio sp. 10N.261.52.A1 | reverse complement strand
CCATCTCTAGTGGGAAGTTCTCAGCTTTACCGCCTTCGAACTCTTCACCGTCGATAGAACCAACGAAGTCGATAGTTGCACGAGAACCAGCGTCAGCTGCAGTGTCAACTTCAGTCCAAGTTGCTTGTTGCTTACGTAGAGTTTCGATCATCTCTTCAACGTCTGCGTCTTTAACTTCTACTGCTGGTTTCTCAACAGTGATGTTTTCTAGACCTTTCAGCTCAACTTCTGGGTAAACCTCAAAAGTTGCGTTGAATACTAGGTCAGCGCCTTCGTTGTTTTCAACTGGTGCGAAAGTTGGTGCGCCAGCTGGGTTG
>NZ_MCYD01000070.1:0-4792 GCF_002876325.1 Vibrio sp. 10N.261.52.A1 | reverse complement strand
ACCGGTTTGTACACATACCGACATCATGTCCAGAAGGTAAGGAAGTTGTGCCGAGGTTTTGCTGATCAGCATTTTGCGGCGCATTTGCAACAAGGTATCTGGCACCACAATCACCACAATTAAAGAGACAATCACCACCAGCAATTTGTTGGTCGATGTCATATCTCCCAGCAACACGAGCCCTGAGATGAGGCCGAGAGCCAATACCTTAGCGGGAAAGTAGAACTTCGCCCATTCGGTGTTGTAATAGCCAGCCTCTATGAGTTTCTGTTCAAGTTCATGGCGATGTTCCTTGCCAAATCGAACGAAAAATCGATTCACACGAGAAGGTGGTTTAATGGCATCGCCACCAATGTACATAGCGACTTTCTTTTGTCTTTGGTCGGCACGTACCGATTCGACGATCAAGAAGAGCAGCGAAAAAAACAGCACAATAAGTGCAGCTAATATCATCATGCCCGCACACCTCTCACTAATAGCCAAACGATGAATAAGCCAAAAAGCTCGCTGCCCAAAACGTAAAACAACACCACACGGCCCGACTCGTCATACAAGACATAATTGACGTTGTCGGGATTGATATAATTAAGGATGACCATGAATACCAAAGGTATAGCCGCTACGATCTTGGCTGAAATCCTAGCCTCCGACGTCATTGCCATCTTCTTTTTTTCTAGCGTTCGAGCATCCACCAACACGCGAATCAATCGAGCTAACACCCCTTTAAGCTGTCCGCCTCGCGCAATGTTGGCTCGAATCGTTACGGTAAAAAATAGAAACTCTGGGTATGGATAGTTTTTACAGGATCGTTTAAGCACTACTTCCGGAGATTCACCTAGCTTTAGTCGGTCGCCCATCAATTTGAATTCGCGTCCGATCGGGTTGTGCATCACTTCACCAACATAGCTAATGGCTTGCATTAAACTGTCGCCCGCTGTTACCGCACTCATCAGAATATTCAACGCATCTGGAAAAGTGTTCTCGAAATCTCGACGTCTTCTGGTCACCAAGAAGCGGTAACCAAAAAAGGTAAAAACTAATGCCAATACCGGCACCCACCAAGAGTTAGTCATCGATAACAGGTCAACCACGATGTACCAAGAAGCAACAAGGCTAATCGTTATGTATAGGGCGATATATAAAGTTGAACGTGGGCCAAGCACCATTAAAGTAGGTGAAATCGACTCTTTAAACCTGTGCCAGCTCTGTTTTCGAACTAATGATTTCACATTAATGGCGTTAAAGTTTTCAGCTTCCGCTTCTTCAATATTAAAGAATTGATTGACCTTTTTTACCTTTGAATCCCTTATCAAAAGCAGCACAAAAGAAAATAGAATCAATGAGATCCACAGCATGCTATGCCCCCTTAAAGGATGCGATAAGCTCTTCATAGAGCCCGAAGAATTGCGCTTTTTTCACAAGCTCAGATCGCTGCATGATGCCGTTGGTGACAAACTCCCCTTTCACGTTTTCACCATAGTGAGCATCGTCGTAACGGAAGCGGTAGATCTCCTCCATCACCACGCTATCGCCCTCTAGACCAACGATTTCCGAGATACTAGTAATCTTACGAGAGCCATCACGCAGCCTGTTGACTTGAACTATCATCTGCACGGCACTTACGATCGTTCTACGAATTGCATCCAGCGGCTGATTTAAGTTCGCCATCATCACCATAGACTCAACACGGGCAATCGCATCTCTTGGGGTGTTCGCGTGGAGCGTAGACATAGAACCATCGTGGCCCGTGTTCATCGCTTGCAACATTTCAAACGCCTCAGAGCCACGACACTCACCGAGGATGATTCGATCGGGGCGCATACGCAGTGCGTTAATTACCAAGTCTCGCTGAGTGACCGCTCCTGTTTGCTCTACGCTTGAGGTTCTAGTTTCAAGTCGAACTAAGTTAGGCTGCTGCAGACGCAATTCCGCAGCATCTTCTATCGTGACAATACGTTCATCTTCAGCGATATATTGCGACAGTGCGTTGAGTAGCGTGGTTTTACCCGAACCTGTGCCGCCCGAGATCAGAACGTTGATGCGGCAGCGAGACGCGATCATCAACACTCTTGCCATATCAGGAGACATCGACCCAAATCCAATCAGGTCTTCAAAGCCGATATTCTGCTCTCTGAACTTACGAATGGAGATTGAGGTACCATCTAATGCAATCGGTGGGATCACGATGTTCACACGGCTACCATCTTCTAGCCTTGCATCGACTGTAGGAGAAAGCTCATCGACGCGTCTTCCAACACGTGAGGCAATACGCTTAGCAATAGCCAATAACTGCTCTTCATTCACAAACGAAACTTCGGATTTTTTAACCTTGCCGTGGCGTTCGAAGAAGATGTTGTTGGGCCCATTCACCATGATGTCTGAGATAGACTGGTCTTCGACCAATGGCTGTAAAGGACCAAGCCCAAATAGCTCGTCGATTAAGCTTTTCACCAAACCGGACTTCATCATGGAGGTGATAGGTCTTTGGTAGCTGTTCGCTAATAAATCGACCGCTGCTTGTATCTGAGACTCCAAGTCTTTACGGCTCATTTTCTGAACCGCTTCAGCGTCTAACGCCTCAAAGATCTGGCCACGAAAAGCGAGGTATAAGTCTTTATTCGAACTCATTTAACGCGCACCTTTTTTAACCACGAGTTCATCGTTTTCTGGTCGATCGGTTGTCCATTAATCAACTTGACCAACTGCTCCATAGAGCGACTGATATGACGGTCGTGTTTGTGTCCTCGCTTTCCATCAATGATGATGTGAGCCAACGACTTACAGTAGTCGACTTCGAGATCAACGTTCGCGCCTAAATACTTGGCTAGATCAGGCTTTTGTAAGACATAGGCATTTTGTGGGCGATGGTAGTTAGCGACCGTAATGACGCGAGTACGCGACGATAACGTCAGTTGTAAGCTCTCTATCTTTTCATACAGTCGTTTTGCACTTCTCACCGATGACACCGACGCGTCGAATACCAACACGACGACATCAAAGTTTTCTGCCAAGAGTTGGGGTTCAACTTTGAAGTCCACCGCGCCAGAAAAGTCTTCGATGATGAAGTTAGTGTTTCTTGCCAACAACTCACACAAGGTTTGGTTGTAATTAAGCACGTCGTTTTGGCTCATGTCACCATTGATAGCTAACAAACGCAGGTTCTTACGAGCGCTAGTGAGGTAACTCAATGCCCCCTCTTCATCCATTTCATGCAGTGGCGCGGTAAACTCATCAATGGTTCGTGGCTTAAAGTCTTTTAAACCCAGCAACACATCAATGTTGGTGTCAGCATATTGATGATCGACAAGAATGGTATCTGAGCCTTGTGTCGACAACAGTGACCCGAGCTCAGTAGAGATAAACGACGTGCCCACGCCGCCTTTTGTGCCAACGATGGCAACACGCTTTGCTTTACGTTTCTGACTGACACCAGAGAAGGTTTTTAGGTTCTTACTTACGTGCGTTAAGAAATCTGCGAACTCCTGCTTATTCACAGGCCAGAACACATAATAGAAACCCATGTCTTTGAGAGAACGAAGCGTTGAAATGGCATCTTCTTTGCCAATCACGACCACGCCTTTATGAGTCGGCAGTTTGCTGGCAAAAGCTTTCGCATCTTCCACCACATTACTCGACTCATTAAGCTCTAGAACCACGATATGACTACTTTGTTGCTCGGTGATTTTGGTGATGCCCGCTGTCGCTTTCACACACGCAGGATCATTCCAACCTTCAAAGCGAAACACTTCCTGAACCAGGTTTAAACACTCTTGTGATTGGTAAAACAACGTACACCCAGCGACACCTGTCGAGGTTGCCTGAACTGGCTTGGCCTTCGTTGTTAATGCTTTCGTTAGATCAAACATTATTGTTCTCCTACCAATCTCGACTTGTACGCCACTTGCTTCAATCGCATCGACTCAACGAAGCAATCAGACTGTCTCAAGCGAACATGTATCTGCGCTGGTTTACACGTTTGTGTCTTTAGGCGCGTTAAGGTCACCTGAATATTTAGATCGCTTGGTAATAACTGCGCCTTGCGATAAACCACTCTTTGAGGGGCGATCAAATGGGATGGATACTGCTTAAAGATCCCCTGTAACATCTTCTTGTTAACAGCCGACTTATAATCCACCAAGTAGGTCGCTTCTTTATCCATCGACTCAATCTTGTGTATTAAAACGTCGAGTTGCTTGGTGGTTTCTGCACGGTTTTTAATCTCGAACTTAAAGCTGTGATGCTCTTTGTATACCAGGGCTTCAGAACCATGACCGACAAAATATTGTTCAGAAGCACAGCCGAATAGTGAAATCGCAAACAACGCCATCAATACTAGTTTCTTCATTGGATAAATCCTCCTTGCGACAGCAGACGAATCGTTGCATCAGAAGACGTCACCTCTTTACCATCCCATTTGATGTTCAGCCAACGTGCCAATGTCGATGTTTTCTTGATATATGGCAGTTGAATATCTTTCGGCTTCATCGGCTCCACGAGGTTTACGGTGGCTACGATGATCAATTCGGTGCGTTTTCTTTCAGTGGTTGCTTTTCTAAATGCGGCACCAAGAACTGGAATATCGCCCACAAAAGGGATCTTCTGCATTTTTTCCAAGTCAGCACTGCTCATCAAACCACCGAGAACAAAGCTATCTCCATCGGCCAGCTCCACGGTTGTCATGGCACGTCGAGAGGCCAATTGCGGTACTTTTATACCGGCGGCTTCTACGTAACCCTCAACCTCACTCACTTCCGGTGCTAATTGCATACGGATTTTGTCTTGGCTCAACACT
>NZ_MCYD01000069.1:0-1312 GCF_002876325.1 Vibrio sp. 10N.261.52.A1 | reverse complement strand
CCATAGTCTCTACACTCAAGTCTCCAGGCTGGAAAACACATTAAATGAGGAGAGGGAAGTATGAATTGGAATGTGACACCAATAATGGCTTTGGTCATTTTTCTGCAAGGATGTGGCGCACAAAATAGTACGCAAGCCATTGAGCAGAAATACACAAATCACGCTTCTAAATTTGCCACTGTTGAAGGCAAACGAGTGCATTATCGAGATGAAGGACAGGGTGAGGTGGTGATTTTATTGCATGGCACTTCGTCATCACTTCACGCTTGGGAGCAATGGACTCAAATCCTCAAACAAGACTATCGCGTCGTACGTATGGACTTACCGGGTTTTGGCTTAACTGGGCATCTGCCTCAAAACCAGTACGAAATCCCTGACGATATTGCTTTTTTAAGTGCCTTTATGAGAGAGCTCGACATCGAACAAGCACATTTTGTCGGTAGCTCTTTAGGAGGACGCATAGTTTGGGAATACGGTTTACAACATCCAGAGCAGGTTATAACCCTTACGTTGATAAATGCCTTAGGGTATCCACAAAAATCGTGGCCACCAGGCATTGCGATGGCCCAGTGGCCAGTCATCGGCAAAATAATGGAACATGTCACTCCAAGGTTTATGTTCGAAGATGGGCTTAAAGAGGTTTACTTCGACCCGCTACTTGTGGATGCGGCGTTGATTGATCGATACTACGAACTGACTACCTACCAACAAAATCGACAGGGATTCACACGTCGCGTCAAGGCATCGCTGGATCAGGACTCGGATAAGCTAACACAAATTGCCAAGCCGACTCTTATTCTGTGGGGGAAGGAAGACCGTTATTTTCCAGCTGAAAATGCGAGAAAGTTTGAGCGTGATATTCGGGGCTCTTATGCTGTAGTGTATGACGACGTTGGACACTTACCGATGGAAGAGGTCCCAGAGCGATCAGCAGAGGCGTTTAAACAGTTTATCTCGAAAGGTAAGCCTTAGGACTAACCTGGTGCCAGCGCTTGAACGCTTTGTAGAAGCTGCTGGTATCTTTAAAACCAAGACGATAGCTCAACTCGGTAATGCTTGGAGGCGGGGTTTGAGTTAGCCAACGGACTGCTAACTGCTTTCTTGTATCATCAAGAATACTCTGGAAAGAGGTATGCTCTCTTTCCAGTTTGCGGTAGAGCGTTTGTCGGCTGAAGTGTAATTGCTGTGCGACTTTATCTATGCTGAGTAGTTCTCCATTTTCTAGTCCGTTTACTACTATGGTCCTGACTTGCTGTTGGAGAGGCTGGGTTTGCGTTAATGTCTCAAGGTGGCTTTGTGCAGTTTTTGCCCT
>NZ_MCYD01000068.1:0-514 GCF_002876325.1 Vibrio sp. 10N.261.52.A1 | reverse complement strand
GGCATTAAGTGATTAAAACGGAGCGTTTAGAACTCAGAATATTTACGCAGCAAGACCGTAGTGAAGTTATAAAATTACTTGGTAATTCTGATTTTATGGCGTTTTCTCCAACTGGCGCAATGACACATGAGCAAGCAGATACGCGTTTTGAAGAGCTTGTTCGTGCATTTCAATATAAAGGTATTGGAAAGTTTTGTGTTGTGGAACGCAGGACTGGCGAGCTAGTTGGTTATTGTGGGATAGAATCATTTAACTATAAAGGCGAAAGTGTAGTTGAACTTGGATATCGGCTTAAGGTTTCAGCTCGGGGTAAAGGGTACGCATTCGAAGCAAGTTCTGCCGTTCTTTCTTTTGCCAATCAAATTGGTTATACGAAAGTTCTTGCTATAACTGAACCTGAAAACATGCCTTCGCAGCATATACTTCTTAAACTTGGGTTCAAGGCGAGTGGTGACGGTTCCTATCAAAATATGCCAGTTCAGTACTTTGAAAAATGCATATAACAAACATTTAA
>NZ_MCYD01000067.1:0-3212 GCF_002876325.1 Vibrio sp. 10N.261.52.A1 | reverse complement strand
AACCAAGACGGGTACTCGCGATCTTCTTATCCGAAGTACTATGGCTGGTATTATCCTTTCTCTTGCGGTTGTAGTGGCTATCACGACTATCGTTCAAACAGGTATCGGTATTGTTGGCGCACTCGTGTTCCCAGTTGGTTTCGTAATTCTTAGTGTAATGGGTTACGACTTAGTAACAGGTGTATTTGGTCTTGCACCTTTAGCGAAATTCGACAACCGTCCAGGTATCACTTGGGGTCGTATTCTACGCTGTTGGGGCCTTGTTGGTCTGGGTAACCTTATCGGTTCTTTAATTGTTGCTTTCCTAGTTGCGGTTTCACTAACAGGTAACTTCTCTCTAGAGCCAAACGCTGTTGCTCAGAAGTTCATCGCAGTTTCAACTGGCCGTAGCCTAGGTTTTGAAAACATGGGTATGGACGGATGGATCACGTGTTTCGTACGCGGTATCTTCTGTAACTTAATGGTATGTCTAGGTGTGATTGGTAACATGACAGCGCGTACTGTGTCTGGCCGTGTAGCAATGATGTGGTTCCCAATCTTCATCTTCTTCGCACTAGTATTTGAGCACACAGTAGTAAACATGTTCCTATTCCCACTGGGTATGATTCTTGGCGCTGACTTCGGTATCGCGACTTGGTTGAACTTCAACCTTATCCCAACAATCCTAGGTAACATCGTTGGTGGCTTGTTCTTAACATGTGTTCCACTATTCTTAACTCACGCTAGAACAGCTCCTTCTCTAGGCGCTAAGTAATTCGAATACTCTAGGCTAATGAGTAATTGATAAAGTTTATTAAGCCCCAAACTGTTGATTTGGGGCTTTTTTGATCTCAACACTCTCTACTTAGATAGCAGTGCACCTAAGTTGGGCTACATGTGCTCGAGAATGGTGCAAATATCGGTGTTTACCAACGTAATAGATTGTTTTGTTATATAAACTTCTATCTTGATTAGAATTAATCGTGAAGTTTTACGGCAACAACTGATAGTCTAAGAAGTAGGGATATTGATGATTCATTGAATGATGAATCATCAAACAGAATTAAGCTTGGAATATAACAAGCTAACTTTCGGAGCAAAGTATGTCAGAAGTATCGCCATCGAATGTTAATAAAGAAAGCAATGGATTTGTATCACTGGTTGGTGCAGGGCCTGGTGACCCAGACCTGTTAACTTTAAAAGCAGCGCGCGTCATCCAACAAGCGGATGTACTGGTTTACGATCGTTTGGTATCAAAAGATATCTTGGCGATGGCAAACCCAGATGCAGAGATGTTGTATGTGGGGAAAAAGCTCGATCACCACTGTGTTCCACAAGACCAGATTAACCAATTATTGGTCACTAAAGCTCAGGAAAACAAGCACGTCGTTCGCCTTAAAGGTGGTGACTCATTTATCTTCGGACGTGGTGGGGAAGAGTGTGAAACGCTTGCAGAGAACGACGTTAAATTTGAAGTCATTCCTGGTATTACAGCCGCTGCGGGCGCTACGGCTTATGCGGGTATTCCACTGACGCATCGCGACCACGCTCAAAGTGTTCAGTTTATTACTGGTCACCTTAAAAAAGACGGTGAAGATATTGATTGGCAATCTCTGGCACAACACAATCATACCATCGTGTTCTATATGGGATTAAAAGAGAGCCCGAATATTCAGAAGAATCTGCTTGATAACGGCATGCGCGCGGATATGCCTGTCGCGATTATTGAAAACGGCACACGCCAAGAGCAGAAGGTGTTTCGAGGTGGGTTGAGTGACCTAGCAAGCCTGGCTAGTGTCGCGACTAGCCCAGCCTTGATTGTTGTTGGTAGTGTGGCGCAACTCCATGAAAAACTTGACTGGTTTAACAAGCAATCGAGTCACGCCTAATTTTTACGTTTTGAATTAGATACTGCAGCGGCTGTTTTGTCGCTGCATTTCTTGTTGGCGCATTGGCATTTCATCGATAATGTTGGTGATGAGGTTCCAATCCGTTTTACCATTCCAACGATGTTTCTCTTTTCCGTCTTTGCCAATTAATACTGCAGTGTGAGAGCCTTTGGGAATCTCATAAATGCTAGTCACTGCTTCTAAGTTAAACTCTTCCTCAAGCCAAGTCGGGACGGTGTATCCGCTTTCTGCTATCACCATGATGACAACATCTCTTTCGTCTAGCTGGCAGTTATTGATCAGCACTTCATTAAGAAACTCTTTTACCACCGAGTCTTCCTCTGGGGCGAAATAAATGACACTGCGATGAGGCAGTGGTTGTGAATGGGAGTAGGCCGGATAAGCAAACACTGAATGAGTGGAGAGGCTAAAAATCAACACGATGCTAACAGTTATTAGCTTGAGCAAAGTTAACCAACAACTGGAAGAAGCTAAAGCGACCATTGCGGTGTTGTCGAAGCTTACGTGCGATTTGTGTTTTTGTCGGTGTAGCATAGCCAACCTCCCTTAAGTAGCCTGTTAGCTTTACTTGTATCTCTAATCGATAGCCCTTGTGTGGTGGTCACCAACGTCAAAGACGATCGTCCAGTTTGATAGACACCTATTAAGCATAGTTAGGATTACGTTAAACATGCTTAGATTTACGTTAACCATAACCAACAGGTTCATTTTTATTGGATAAAGCGACTCGCATTTTAGGGTTGAATAGAATAGGGTATACCGAAAATCTAAAGGTATGAATTTATGGAAAACATAGCTATTTTGGTCGACGTCCAAAACGTTTACTACACAACACGAGACAAATATCGTTCTAACTTTGATTACAACCAATTTTGGTATGTAGCGACAGAAGGTCGAAATGTTGTTGCGGCTCATGCGTATGCGATTTCTAGTCAAGATCCTAAGCAGCGTCAATTCCATCATATTCTGCGCGGTGTGGGTTTTGATGTGAAATTGAAGCCATTTATTCAGCGTCGTGATGGCAGTGCGAAAGGTGACTGGGATGTCGGTATTGCCTTAGATGCCATCGAACTAGCAGAGAATGTGGATACAATCGTTCTAGTCTCTGGAGACGGGGACTTTGAGATCCTTTTGGAAAGAATTAAACAGCGCTTTGGAAAAAAAGTGGAAGTTTACGGTGTACCAGGGCTCACTGCTCAAAATCTTATCGATTCTGCGTCAAAGTTCGTTCCGATTGAAAAAGATTTCTTACTATAGAGTAAATCTCTCATTTTATAATTGAAATCAATAATAACGATAATTAAAATGCAAACTATTATTATT
>NZ_MCYD01000066.1:0-266 GCF_002876325.1 Vibrio sp. 10N.261.52.A1 | reverse complement strand
TTGATGAAAGCGGTGAAGCCAGTGAAGTTCGAGTATGCGCTGTAGTTGTTAAAGGATCGCTGTAACAGTTCGATAGAAAAACTGATGTCTCGCGATTGCAGGGCCTTCTTGTGTTCCGAGTGAAACTCAATTTCTCCTACGTTCTGACGTTGATAGTGATAGAATCTCTGCATTAGAAATATCGAGAACCACTATGTTTATCCATCATGTAAACGGCATCGACTGGCTGGTGATTACCGCCTTTGAAGAACTAAAACCGATGTTTA
>NZ_MCYD01000065.1:0-894 GCF_002876325.1 Vibrio sp. 10N.261.52.A1 | reverse complement strand
GTTTGATTTCAGCTTCTGCGTTCTCGTCGAATGCTTTAGCGCATGCAACGTCAGTCGCTACTGGGATAGCACACTCTTTCATCAGCTTCTTAGCAGTGTCAACTAGGTCTGCTTCGTATAGAGACTTACCTACGTTGTGGCCTTCAGCAGCGATGAAGGTGTTTGCGATACCACCACCAACAACAAGTTGGTCTGCAACTTTAGATAGAGACTCAAGAACAGTCAGTTTAGTAGAAACTTTAGAACCACCAACGATAGCAACTAGTGGACGCTCTGGGTTGTCCATTGCTTTACCTAGTGCTTCAAGTTCAGCAGCAAGAAGAGGACCAGCACATGCTACAGGAGCGTGAGTACCAACACCGTGAGTAGATGCTTGTGCACGGTGAGCCGTACCGAATGCATCCATTACGAAGATGTCACATAGAGATGCGTATGCTTTAGATAGCTCTTCTTCGTTCTTCTTCTCGCCTTTGTTGAAGCGAACGTTTTCTAGAACAACAAGCTCACCAGCGTTTAGCTCTAGGCCGTTTAGGTAGTCTTTAGCCAGTTTAACTTCGCAGTCTAGTGCGTCGTTTAGGTAGTTAACTACAGGAGCTAGAGAGAACTCTTCGTTGTATTCGCCTTCAGTAGGACGACCAAGGTGAGAAGTAACCATTACTTTTGCACCAGCTTCTAGGCAAAGCTTGATAGTTGGTAGAGATGCTAGGATACGTGCATCTGAAGTTACTTTACCGTCTTTTACTGGTACGTTTAGGTCAGCACGGATAAATACGCGTTTACCTGCAAGTTCCAGGTCAGTCATCTTGATCACAGACATGATTTGTCCTCTCAAATTTAAATAAAAATAAAGTTTTGGAAACTCAGCAACCCTGCTAAGCCTATAAATTATTCAAC
>NZ_MCYD01000064.1:0-2373 GCF_002876325.1 Vibrio sp. 10N.261.52.A1 | reverse complement strand
TCTCGAATCAGTTGGTTTAGCTCTTCGGCTCTTGCTTGAATAGAGCCAGAACGGTAGCCGTCAGACTTCCCCGTCAATGAGCCTTCGACTAAGGTGAAACCTTTCGATTCCAAGTAATTTTTAGCGCGAGCAAACCGATTAGGAGCGAACACTGTCGCAGGGGAAGACGGTGAGAAAAAACCAATTTTGTCACCGATGTTTAAAGCCTTTGGGTAAATCACTTCCTTTGTCCTCCATAACAAAAAGGAAACGGCATAATGAGCCTTATTAGATGAGGTTATTTAGTCTTGTCTTTGTTCTGCTTAAACAGTGCTTCCAGCACAATTAAAGTTCGATATACAGCCTCAACATATCTTGATGTTGAATACCGTTTTCAAAGATGGGTTCTGGATAATGGTCGATAAAGTGGTTTTTAACCACGCGATCAACCCTAAAACCAACTCGTTGATAATAAGTTAGTTGATAACCGAACGTACCCGTTCCCAGTTCAACACGCTTAATTCCTTGATTAACCACTTGCTTGAGAGCGAAATTTAAAACCTCAGCCCCAATACCTTGCTGTTGATGTTTAGGGCTGACTGACACGTTAAAAATCTCTGCAGTATCGTCACTGATTCGTTTAACAACACAGACACCTAGAATTTTATTATCTCGTTTCGCTGCATAACACCATGATTCGCTTAAGTACGATGCAATACTTGCTTCAGACGGGTCTGCTTCAAGTAACAATGACATTGGGACTTGCGTAGCATCGACGACGACATATTCCATTTAAACCTCAAGATATAGACACACTCACATAGTCAGGTTACTGTAATCTAAGATGCTGATCAGCAGAAGTTTTAAAAGCTAAAAATTAGGCATCGAATGAAACCAAATCCAATAATATCAATGCCATGACTTGGTGCCGCACTTCTCACACTGATATTGATATTCTTGGTCTATGAAAAATCCAGGCGTGTCTTTATCGTCTTTAAAAAACAGGTTTACGATATACTCCACCAACATCCCTATTTTCCACTGTCTTGCTTCTGATTCCGCTTGCTCCTTTTGCTCCTCAACAGAGCTGCTCATAGCAAGGTGTGGAGTCATTGAGTTACAGTTTTCACAGTAGTATGGGTGTTTAATGTACTTACTATCAATCATTTATATAAACCAATACGCATTTATAAAGTTGATTGCATAGTAACAATCTAACGTTGGATTATCTAACTTATTATATTGATCGACGTCTCATGGCATGTAGTTACGCAGCAAGAGGCGACAAGAGTGCCATGGCTAACGTGTCAACTTGCTAATGAAGGTTAACTATAAATCGAGCTTCTTAACTGTGACGGAGTATGTCCACATATCAGTCTCGCCATCACCAAAGCTCATACTCGCTTCACCACCCTCATGCTTGAGCACGAAGTCTGGCATCTCACTGTAGCTTGATCCACTTTCATAAGTGCATGACATCGTGGCCGATAGAAGAATCGTGTTGTCGTCATCTTCAGAGAGCGTTCCAGTATACGAACACTCATCAACGCTCGTGGTAAGCGTCTGGCCAAGGTAATCAAACTTAACAGATGGAAAGTCGTGCTTTAGGGATTGCTCTTCCACTGCAACGGTCATTTCATAACTAGTGCTTGGTAATTCACTGTCAGCGAATACACTGCTTGATAGACCAAGCAGCGATAACGCCAAGATTCTTTTTTTCATTAATTGATGTGTTCCTTTTAAACTTGAGGCTCTTTGCATAACGTCATGGTAGAGCCACAATTCTTTATTACATACGCTTGGGTGGAAACTTCTTTGTCATGCCTTGGCTAGCTGGAGATACAAGCTTATAACCGAGTTTCTCATAAAACACCGGTTCATCAGCAATCATGGAAACATACGATCCTTCCAGTGCAACAGACGATAGGTAATTGTCGATGTATTCCATCACTTTTCTACCTAAACCCTGCCCTTGATAGGTTGGATCGACTGCGACATCAACCACTTCAAAATTACACGCGCCATCGCCAACAACACGCCCCATCGCAATGAGTTGGTCACCATCTCGAATAGAAATGCCGTATAAACTATTTGGTAAAGCGATTGTGGCTGCCTTCAGTGACTTCGGTGATAATTTTGCTTTCACTCGCATCTCACAAAACTCGGCTGGATTTGGGACTTTTTCTTCGTAATTGAACGCCATTCTTACTACTCCTTTTAATGAGCTGTGAGAATACACACGACAACTGTATAAATAAACAGCACCTCGATATTTTGATGAGAATGTCACAATCTAAAGGGCATATCAGCGCCTAAAAGGTGTGGATGATGTCATTCCTTTTCCATCACCCTTGGCAATCTGGATTTAAATTTACTTCAATAACCCTTGTTCGG
>NZ_MCYD01000063.1:0-575 GCF_002876325.1 Vibrio sp. 10N.261.52.A1 | reverse complement strand
GATATGGAATCATCAGCTTTGGGTATTGTTATTGCGATGCTACCTCCGCTGTTTGGTTTTATATATGCAAGCCTAAAGGTGCGCAAGAACCCTAATTATAGTTTACGTGACTTAATGCAAATGAGTCGTGTCGTGAAAATAACTTATACGTTCTTAATGTTTATCTTGGCATTCCAGTTTTTCAAATTGGATAACCCAGTAATATTGTACGCATATATTCTCACGATGGTTGGGTACTTCTTAACACCATTTATTACTGCCTCTACAAGATCGGAGTACGTGTAGTATGGATCAAGTAACTACCGCTCACGAATACATAGAGCATCACTTAACCTTCTTAACTACAGGTGATGGTTTCTGGGCGTTCAACATCGACTCGATGTTGGTATCTTGGATTACGGGTTTACTGTTTATTGGAGCTTTTCGATACGTAGTGACCAAGGGCACCAGCGGTGTTCCAGGTCGATTTCAATGTTTTATCGAGCTGATATTTGATTTTGTAAACAACCTAGTAAAAGAGATTTTTCAAGCGGAGGATAAATTAATAGGACCACTGGCATTAACCACTTTTGTTT
>NZ_MCYD01000062.1:2163-2932 GCF_002876325.1 Vibrio sp. 10N.261.52.A1 | reverse complement strand
CTTTTTCTTCGCGATTTTTTTCTTCTTCGCGAGCTTCTGCTTCTCTACTGCTTTTTTATCTTCTTTCTTTGGTTTCTTTTTCTTAGTTACCGTGGCTTTCTTGTGCGTTGGACGCATGCCTTCAACGAAGCGCTCTTTGATTGCTTCTTTGGTGTAACGAGCAACGCGTTCAATCATCAATTGATCGTGCGCTTCGATTAGAGAAACCGCATTACCTTTTTTACCAGCACGAGCCGTACGGCCAATTCGGTGTAGGTAAACATCAGCTGTGCGTGGCATGTCGTAGTTAATTACGTGGCTTACATCTGGAAGGTCTATACCACGAGCCGCTACGTCAGTTGCTAGCAGTACGTTTACAGTGCCATCACGGAAACGAGCAATCGCATTGTTACGACGATCTTGAGGCATTTCGCCTTGAATCCAAGCACATGGAATCTGAGCGCTCTCTAGCAGTGCACGCAGGTCACCTAAACGCTCACGAGTTTTCAAGAAGACGATGCTACGCTCAGCTTCTTTAGTAATGATGTGTTTTAGCAGCTCAAGTTTGTGCTCTGCTGTGTCTGCACGGTGGTACCACTGAGTGATCTTTTTACGCTCACGTAGTGATGACTTTGCGTCGATCTCTGCTGGGTTGTTCAGTAGGTCTTCAGTGAAACCTTCAACACCTTTACCTTCTAGCGTTGCTGAGAAAAGTAAAGTTTGCTTACGCCAGCGACACTCTGCAGATAGGCGATCAACAACAGGACCAAAGCCCATGTCTAACATGCGG
>NZ_MCYD01000062.1:0-1461 GCF_002876325.1 Vibrio sp. 10N.261.52.A1 | reverse complement strand
CATGTCTAACATGCGGTCTGCTTCGTCTAAGATCAGCCATTCGATCGCACGACAATCAAAGCGCTCAGCTTCGATGTATTCCATTAGGCGGCCTGGAGTCGCAACAACGATGTCTTGGGTGGTGCCAAGAATGTCTGCGTGCTCTTGGTACATCACACCACCTGTGATGGTGAAGATGTTTAGCGCAGTGTATTTCGCAAGTTCACGAGCTTGGTCAGTGATCTGCATTGCTAGTTCACGGGTCGGCGTCAGGATAAGCATACGAGCAGGGCCCGCTTTCTTACGTGGGAAATCCTGAAGGTACTGCAGTGCTGGCAGTACGAATGAGGCTGTTTTACCAGTACCTGTTGGCGCAGAAGCCAAAACGTCTCTTCCATCTAACGCTTGTGGGATTGCTTCAGCTTGTATCTGTGTTGGGCGTTCGTAGCCCATTTCGTCAATTGCTTTAAGCAGCTCTTGGTTTAGATCGAGTTCTGCAAAGGTTCTGATCACTGTTGTTTCTCCACAAGCAATAAATGTTTCTGCCTCAAAAAGCAGACGATAAAAAAGAGTAGTCGGACATTATAGAAGCATTAGTGATTAGGATCACATGGTATTTGCTACATCTTGAGATAAAAATCTTTGGTGAGCGCTATAAATGCCTCGCTATAACCATTTTGATGATGAATGGTAAGCGATTCACGCTGCAAATCGGCCTCACGCGCAGGATCTTTCGATAACTCAAAAAGAATTCGACTCGCAGGCTTCTTGTCTGTGGTTTTTACATCGAGACGCTTAGCTAGGTGCCAACCGCACTGTTTGGCAAGCTTGATAAAACCTTCTCCCTCAGGCGTTGGCAGTATAAAACTGGCGGTTGCAGTTTCGGTTGTGATCTCGAAACATCGCTTGGCAAGTTGCAGATGATCCAAGCTGTCAGTGTGTCTAGCAGTTGCTCTTTGGCTCTGCAGTGACTGCTCTCCTGAGTTGAAGTAGGGTGGGTTGCAGATTATCGCGTCAAACTTTTTTGGAAAGTCGGCGGTGAGCACGCTGCTATCATGCAGAGTGATGCGATCTTGCCATGGCGACTGCTCAATATTAATGGTCGCAGCTTCAATCGCGTGTGGATCAATATCGATCGCGGAGATCGATATGTCAGCAAAGCGCTGCGCGGCCATCAAGGCCAAAAGCCCGGTGCCTGTTCCAATATCGAGTGCTAAGGACTTAGGTGCAATGCTTACCCATGCGCCAAGTAGTACACCATCGGTACTGACTGGCATACCGCTTTGCCCACCGTAAATTGAGAATTGCTTAAAATTGAAGCTTTTAGTCTGCACGATTTTGTCTTTCATGAATGTTCTGAGTATCGAGATATTTTAAGTGATTAGCTCTAATGTTAACTACTTGTGTGGATCAATGTTCTGCTTGAGAAACTATTGTTGTGAATTATGGTTAGTTTATAATTGTGGCTATTTTTTCATAGCC
>NZ_MCYD01000061.1:0-789 GCF_002876325.1 Vibrio sp. 10N.261.52.A1 | reverse complement strand
ATAGAAACGCCCAAAAGATGTTCGGCTTTAACCAGCAGAAATAACAGAACCTTGTTTGATTGATATTCAAACAAGGTTCGTATTTATCGGGGGCTAAGTTAGAGCTCGTCTTTAGCCGCACTTTATATATCATTCACCGCAACATCTAAGGTTAGTGAATCATCACTGTATGTCGTTGAGCCAATAACCAAGATCTTTCCGTCGGTATAGTAGTCATGTTGATCATTCATTACCTGTGCATTCGCTAGAGGCAAGTTGACCAGTTCCATACTTGGGTAAGTGGATTTAATTTGCTTCGCCAGCCGATCGCGTTCTTCATCAACATTCGGGTCAATGTTATGAAGGACGGTCACAATGCCTGAGTAAGGGGTGACTTTAAGGCCATCATCATAACTAATTGCGCCTAACCACTGAGGCTGGTTAGTTTTAATATCAACACCAGCGCGCCACCAGCGAATATGGCTTCTCTTCATCAGGTTGCCAGGCAATTGAAAGGCCATATCTTGTGGTTGGTTTCGCCAATACAAGTCAGATACAGGCGGTGTCTTATCTTTTAGGAGAGTAAGGTAACTCGACCACTCAATATCATTTCGAGAGAACGTTTGATTTTCTATCCAGCCCAACTGGTTCATGAGTTCACGAGGCGATTCTCCGACATAAACAACATTAATCGCTTGCGCATCATAGATTGGAGAAAGCCCAGGAAACGCTTTGTAAGTCACGTGTTGTAAGTCGACCGAGTTCATCGTTGCCGATGTTTGTTGATTTTGAAAGTCATCAGCTTTCAAG
>NZ_MCYD01000060.1:0-1015 GCF_002876325.1 Vibrio sp. 10N.261.52.A1 | reverse complement strand
ATACCAACAAGCATCGCAAGTGAGTACGTCACTGTTGTTCCTCAAGTTCATAAAGATAACTCAACAGTCGGTATCTATGCAGGGCGGCTGGCAAACCAAGAAGTATCTATCGCGGATTCCCCTGCGCGAGTCAAAACAGGCAGTGTTCTAGGGAGCCTAGAACTAGCAAAAGATAAAGACGGCAAGCCTTTGGAGTTAGCAACCCTTAAGGCTTTGGAAGCGTCTCGAATTGCTGTGCCGATGTGGTACCCAGATTATCCGGGGCAGTATTGGACAACGGGCCGCACATTGGATGTGCCGGGGGGCGACTTCCAAGATATTCGCCACATTCGTGTTGCGATGAAAGCGGCGCGTAAAGTTCGTGCTCGTGCCATCGCTCGAATTGCGGATCGTGAATTGAATTCAACACCAGGCAGTGAAGCAAGTGCAAAACTCTATTTTACCCAAGATCTGCGTGAAATGGCGGTTGTGAAGAAAATTGGTGATTACGAGTTCCCTGGCGAAATCAAACCGCCACAAGATGAAGACATCACCATCACTTGGATGAACAGTGAAGAAGTAGAAATTCTGCTGGCGGTGACACCTTATGAATGTCCGGTAAAAATCACAATCGGCATCATGCTTAATCAACGACTAGGAGAGTAATTAATGAATTCTCGTTATACCGGTCGAAGCTTCGACGTAAATATTCTGGGTGTTTTGGTTCATGTGGAATCGGCAACGGCAACCATCAATGATGAATCAGCCGTTGATAAAGAGCGAGGTATTCCAACCGGTTTTACTCACGGTGCGGTGAGTTGTGACGTGGAATATGAGTTGGACTTGAACAATTTCCGAAAGCTGCAGCAGAAAGCGCGTGAAGCGGGAAGCTGGCGTAGCGTTCAACCTCACGATTGCATGTTTTATGCGAATACTGGGGAGGATGAAGACAAAGTGGAGTTGTTCGGGGTGAAGCTTCAAATCTCTGATCTGCTCAGTGTTGATCCTAATAGTAGTGATAAAACTAAGCGCAAAC